>SKQJ01000234.1 GCA_007119075.1 Bacteroidales bacterium
CCCCCCCAATTTATAAGTGGTCTAAATCCATATTAAAGCGATCTGCTTGCCTTGGTCACCTGCTTAGAGGTTATTCACATTATTAAAGGTTGATTTAGTACTTCCCGGTTTCCCCGGTTTGCCGGAGCCGTGGAATAAGGAAAATTTCCGGTGTTTCTTAATGGCATAGACAATAACAAAATGGCGCTGGTTCCAGTGAACGATGTAGAGAAGGGGCACCTCGTCACGCAGCTGCTCCCAGGTGAGGCGGTAGCCTTGTACGAAACCCAATACTCTCGGCGGCATCGCTGATACCAATCATCGACACACCGCTTTTGGTGATATACGACCGGCTCCGTAGAAACTGCAGGCCGTAGCTCTTGCCATAATAGCGGGCAATCATCCTCAGGCACGTTGGCCCGCAGTCCATCGAATCAAGCTGCTTGTATGATCATCACAACCGGATTATTGCTTTCTGTTAAATTTTCTAGTTTTTTTGAATGCAGAGGAAGTTGAGCAGCTTTTTCAAGGTGATGTATCGTAAAAGATCATCCTGCATGTATAGTGACAATAACGAAGGAAATATTGAGTATGCAGGAATAGGAGTAGATTTATTTTGAGCAAGAGCTATAATTAAGGGCTTGTATCCCCCAAAATATCTTCTATTTCGGAAATAAACGACCTCATGTTTTCATGCATAATCTGCACATCCTCTTTTTCAAAAGTAATAAAGGGAACATAATCCCCCTCAGTTCGATTTTTGAATGCATCTCGCAGAATTTGACCATATTTGATATCAACCAGACCTGGTTTAACAAATGTTTTGTTAAACCATCCTATTAATTGCAGGTGCTTTGAGGAACTAAATTCATGTTTTAAGGCAAGTGCATTTAGACTATAAAACATACCATAATATATCCGGTTTACTGCAATATTAAGCATATTGGCTTCAATAAGCTTACTAACTTCCTCTATGGCCTCATTTGCCTGGTTTATCCGAAACTGAATTAATGAATTTCTTTCCTGTTCACTTATCATAAGTGTAGTCCTTCTTTAACCGCCAATCTAAATACCGGATGTTTGCCCCTCAATCCATATTCAAGTTCATCTTTTGAGATTACCTGAGTGTCAAGAAAAATATTGTATTTCAATTCTAAATCATAACAAAGATCATTGATTTGTTTTCTTATTTTCCTGTCATCCCGAGTGTTGATAACTATAACTACATCATAATCAGAATCTTTATTCGCTGTGCCTCTTGCTCTGGACCCAAATAAAATAACCTCAACCACTGTATTATTCAAGTGATGGTTTAGATGATCCTTAAGTTCCTTTATTATTAAATCAGATCTCACCTCAGTACTTTTAATTCAAAAATATCACAATTTTCCAAACTTTTCTCAACTATATGGTTATAATTCAATCCAGCGCCCTGCAAGTTTTTAATGAGTGCGTCCCGGGCATGCTCGGTAATCCCGATAATGTATAAGGAAAAAAAGCTGGTATACTGAACGGCCATCATCATCCCAAAGGTCATATCACCAGTAATAACTACCCTTACCGAGAGGAAGCTTTAAGCCTGAATGCATGAATCCAACCAATCAAGAATTCTTCACCCGGAATAATGATTGCAAACCTTTGTTGCACAACATAAATAAGGTGCCTGTTGCATAAGCCCCCCATTAAGCCATGTTGCACAAAATTCATTGAAGATATTTCAGAAGCACAAAACATATCTTGCAACGAATAATCCATCTAATCGACGCAGGAAATGCGACGATAAATTTGGAAAAGCAACGAATGCGCTGAACTATATTATCTCCATAGGGGCAGTAGCACTCTGTGCGTATTCTCTGACTGATGTCATTTTTATCGGAAAAGCTTGCAGTACATTCTCCATATTAATGGGGTCACCATTTGCCACACACAACATAAGACTAATGAAAGATTTTTGCATGGGATCGACAGAGAGTGAACTAATTTAAAGTTAAACGATTTTTTGAATGGACATACAAGTTACGAAAATAGTGTTCAATAAATCAAGTTATTGGCAATATTTTTTCGCTAAAAAATTTGGCACCTTTCAGCTTGGGAGGCTCCCTTGAGATCCCCGGAAGGGAAAAATTAATTATCCTCAAAGAGCGGGAACAGCATCGAGGGGATATGTGCCTGGCGGATGATCTGATCCATCCTGCTCACGATTTCAGGATGTTGATCTGCAATGTCATGCTGTTCCGATATGTCTTCCTCCAGGTTATAGAGTTCGATGGGAGCATCCCGGTTTTGCCGCACGTTCAGCCGCACCGCCTTCCAGTTGTCCATCCTCACGGCCTGGCGGCCTCCCATGCCATGGAATTCCCAGTAGAGATATTCGTGTTTTTGTTGCCGGTCTCTCCGGCCCATCAGTTCGGGGACCATTGAAATACCGTCGATTGCCGGCGGATGGGGCATGCCGGCCAGCTCAGCGAATGTAGGCATCATATCCTGGAATCCGGAAATATGATCGCTTGTTGTGCCGGCTTCTATGCGGCCCGGCCACCATGCGATCATCGGGACGCGGATGCCGCCTTCGTACAGGTCGCGCTTGCCTCCGCGCAGTGGAGCGTTGGAGTTGTGCATTGAGTAATGGTATCCTCCTTCACTATAGGAACCGTTGTCGCTGGTGAAAATAATAAGGGTTTTTCCGGCAATCCCTTTTTCCTCAAGCTTATCCAGGATCATTCCCACGTGCCGGTCCAGATGTGTGACCATCGCCGCATATGTGGCCAGGGGTTTGGATTGCCAGGTATAACTTCCGAAGGGCTGGGAAGTGTCCTCTTCGAAGATGCTTTCCCCGTTCTCGTCGAGATACAGGGCAAGGGATTCATCCGGAACCGTCAAAGAGGCGTGGGGGATCTGCGTGGGAAGATACAGGAAAAACGGGCGGTCACTGTTTTGCTCTATAAAATCAAGGGCTTCATTTGTCATCACATCGGCGCTGTACTGACCCCGCTCGATAGGGGGACCGGACCCGGGCCGCTGGAAATTCTCCGTTGAGGCATCCTCGGTTTTATTCCCTTCAAGGTATACCCTTTCGGCGGGTTTACCCGGTTCAACATTGAAAAGGAATTCGGGATAGAAGAAATGGGAGCGCCGCTGGCACAGAAGTCCGAAAAACCTGTCAAAGCCCTGCAAGGATGGTGATCCTTCAGAGTCGGGAGGGCCCAGTCCCCACTTGCCGAAGGCCCCGGTCACATACCCGGCTTCCTGCAAAATTTTTGGAAAAGTAACCGTACCGTACTGCAGGGGATACTGCCCGATGGGCATAATTTCCCTGTTTCCCCTTATGGGAGCGTGCCCGGAATGGAGTCCGGTCATCAGCACCGCCCTGGAAGGAGCACAAACTGTACTGCCGGCATAATGCTGGGTGAAGCGCATGCCCTCTTCGGCCATCCTGTCAAGGTTGGGAGTCATGATCCTTTTTTGCCCATAGCTGCCCAGGTCACCATATCCAAGATCGTCGGCGAGGATATAGATGATGTTGGGCTTTTCAGGATTCAGCTGGCTTCTTTCAGCCGGGGCGCTGCAGCTGCCGGAAAACATGCCCAGGAGTATAGCTGCTCCGGGCAATGCGGGTATGATATTTATTCTTTCCTTTGGCAAAGGTTGAATTAGTTTTTTATATTCTATTCTTCACCTCAAATATATTCAATTTTTTTATCTGATATTATACAAAAATTAATGAATAAAAACTTACAGGAAATCCTCGAGTAAATATAAGTTAAAGGCAAACGGCTCATTCTGTAAATGGTCGTGGCACTTTTTAGTGTTGCAGTTTAATGCCTCTACAAAAAGATCCGTCAACAATATCTGCAGATTATTAAATTGGTTATATTTGTTTTATGAATAAGCATGATCAAATAATAAGCAGGATTTCATCTGTTATATCCCAAAAATATCCGGACGCTGAAATTTATCTTTATGGTTCCCGGGCCCGTGGTGAGGATAAACCATTATCAGACTGGGATTTATTAATCTTGCTTAATTTCCCCAGCATTTCATTCACTCTTGAAACAAATATCATGGATGATATGTATGAAATAGAGCTTGAAACAGGCGAAATCATTTCTCCATTAATATATTCCAAAAACGAATGGGTCAACAAGCATAAAGAAACACAATTATTTGAGAATATTGAAAAAGAATCAATAAAAATAAAATGACTAGTTCACGACAGGACCTGATAAAATATCGTCTTGAACGAGCAAAGGATACACTTGATGATGCCAGAATTTTAGCTGATAAAAACAAATGGAACTCGACTATAAATAGACTCTATTATGCTGCATATTATGCAATTATTGCATTACTGCTAAATTCAAATATAAAACCCACCACACATAAAGGTGCGAAAACTGAATTTTCAAATCATTTTATAAAAAGTCAAAGGATTCCTAAAGAATTTGGCAAAGTCTTTTCCCAGCTCTTCACCTGGCGACAAAAAGGAGATTATGATGACCTCTTTGATTTTGATAGGGAAAAGGTTCTTCCGTATTTTGAACCAATCGAAAGGCTTATAGAACTAATCGAACAAGAGATTTCCAGGCGGTAACATACGATATTTTATGTTATACGGGCAGACCGTATGGTTGGGTTAGTTTGATCTCCTACGTCGGTGATGGTTAAAACCCTACTTAACCAGCCCCGATATTTTTTTGAAAAGTTCATTACCTGCGTTACGGGTAAGCTCAAAAAGAATGCTTTCCATGGTGGTGATCCTTGCACCTTCCTGCCGCATCCGCTCGATGGCAATCAGCTTGTCATCAGGATTCCGGGAAGAGGTGCAATCTGCGACTACGACAGGCCTGAACCCACCGTCGATAAGATCGAGGCAGGTTTGAAGAACGCAGACATGGGCCTCGATGCCGCAGATTATTATGTCCGGTTTCCCCAGTATGGTGATCTCTTCCCTGAAAGCAGGCTCTTCAAAGCAGCTGAAGGAGGTCTTCTCTATATAGTTAAATTCGGGAAATTTCCCGATTATTGACTGATCGGTGCTTCCCAGTCCCTTGGTGTACTGCTGGGTTATGATCACGGGGACCGAGAGAATATGCAAGCCCTCTATAAGCTTCAGGCAGTTTTGAAGCATTGTTCTGCCATCATGCATATGGGGCAGCAATTTTTCCTGGATATCAACGACCGTGGCTGCCGTCTCTTTTTGCAGGATCCTCATAACTTTTTAGTTTTGGTTATTTAGTATCTCATACAAAAATACCATATTCAGAGGATTCTTTAGAAAAATGCAAATATTATTACAACCTTTTCATGAAAAATTTCGTTCTAGTAATTTGGGGGTAGTTTAAGCGAGGTTGAGTTTTTCATCCATTGCGATTTTCCTAAAATTGTTTCTCAGGCATTATCAGAATAATTATGAAGTATGATTTTTCAAATATAACCATCCTTATCGCGGAAGATGAAAAATTCAACCG
>SKQJ01000258.1 GCA_007119075.1 Bacteroidales bacterium
AAGGGAATTGAGAATCAGAAGAACAATAAGAAAGCGCCGGCCAGGAACCTTAAAGAGAAAAGGGCAGCCAAAGAAGCCAAGCGTGCAGAAAAAAATAAGTAGAGCGAATTATAAGCTGCCTCCTCATAGAATTAAAATTGGCGTCATCTGTCCCGGAGGATGAGCATTAGAAGACTTGTATAAGCATTAAGAATTCAGCATGATAGATAAAGGAACGGAATACCTGCGGGTACTAATGATTGATGCATCCAATGGTTTTTATCGTATAAACAAGTACCCTGTTGGAGCGTTCTATGGCCCTGTCGACCTGGGCATTCACCTTGCCTATAAACATAACAGCCTGAATGTTGGTGCCGGACTACTGGCCGGTTCTGTTTTTCCAGGATCAAACAGGTTGATTTTTACGGGTATTTCACCCTCGTGGCATGGGTTCTACATCTCTTCAATGGGTGGTGCAGCGCTGGTGTTCGACAATCTGGGCATTAACATGTTCTCAGTAATAGGGAAGGCCGGTATGCCATCTATCCTCTATCTCAACAGGAACCACGGGGAGGAAGTTGAGGTTGAGCTGCATCCGGTGCATCCCGAAACTGTTTGGCAAACTGGCAGGGGAGGGGTTTATGGGGTGATGCAGTATGCCCTGGACCACTTTTCTTCACGTTACGAGACAGACCCAAGGATACTGGCTGTGGGACCGGCTGCAATGCATACCGACAATGGAGCTATTGCATCAGCACCAGTAAAAAAAGGTGAGCTGACGGCTGTCGATTGCTGGGCCGGACGGGGAGGTTTTGGTTCCAAACTTATGCAGCAGCATGGCATTATGGGCATCATTTACGGGGGTACATGGGTGGATGAGGATTTCAGGGATCGTATGGTGGCCGACCAATGGTTTCAGGACAGATATGAAAAAAAGATGGCGGCCAAAGACTTTGAGGTCACCACCAAATACAGGTATGATCCGGAGTTTAACACGGGAGGAACCTTCGGGGTAAACTTCGCTACGATGAATGAGCGGATCATTGCCTTCAATTACCGGACGCTTTACATGAACAGAGAGGAGCGCCTGGACCTGCATAAGAGGTTTGTGGTCGATCATTATCTCAGGCAGTTTAATGAGGAAACCATCGAAAAGAAGCAGCAAAAAAACTGTGGAGAGCCCTGTGCGGCCGTTTGCAAGAAAATGCACAACCATTTTAAGAAGGACTACGAACCCTATCAGACAATGGGACCGCTATGCGGGGTATTTGATCAGCGTGCCGCAGAACTGCTGAACGGCAAAGCAGATGCTTACGGTTTCGATGCAATATCGGTGGGCGGGGTGCTGGCATGGTTGATGGATTGCATGGCAGATGACCTGATCAGTCCACAGGAGCTGGGAGTGGATGACAAACCGAAATTTTCGCCGGAGGATTTTGATGTAGTAAAAGATTCCATGCACAATGCAAAAATCGGAGCAGCCCTGCTTGACGAAATGGTTAAGGAGGATGGCAAAATTAACCTTTCGTCTGGTGCACGTAAGCTGGCTCGTCACTTGTCCCGCGAAAAAGGGATTGGGATAATCGATCGCTTCGTGCATATCGGATTTGCCCGGCAAGGGTGGATGGTGCCCAACCAGTACTGGACACCCGGCGTACTTTCACCTATGGCGATCATGGGAAAGTATTATATGGTGTACGGAAAAGACTTTATCCCGCCACGCGAACTGGGAAGGCAAAATGCGGAACGCTTGATCAGGGAACTGATGATTGACAACCTCGGGTTCTGTCGTTTCCATCGTGCCTGGGCTGAAGACATCCTGCCGGATGTGATGGAGAAACTTTACGGGCTGAGGGACGATTTCCTTCAAAAGCTTAAGCTTACAGCAACCAGGATCAATAGCCGGAATGCATCAATTTTTTGGGAATCGGAGCGGAATGTGGACTTCGTGTATTATTTCCTGAAGAAAAAAGCTGATGAGGATGGCGTTGTTGATGAGGAGTTAAATAAGTGGATCAAGGCATTTGAAAATGATAAGTTTGAAGCAGGATTGCAATTCTGGTTTGAAATCCACAAGGGAATTCACGAGAGCCTGAGGGAGTTTCATTGAGTGAGCAAAGTTTTGCTTGATTCCTTGAAGTGGTCAAAATTTAGTCAAAATATTTACTGTTAAGCTTACAAATGGATTAATAAAAGTATCATGATCAGAATTTTATTGTCAGTCACATTAATTGCATTAACCAGCACCATTATTACCGGATGTGGACCTGGAGCTGATAAGAAAGAGTTATCTGAAGAGTTCAGGGTTCACCTGGAAATGATACAGGAAGAGATTCCTGTACTTGAGGGAAGCCATATATATAACACTGATATCATAACCAGGTTTTATGAAAAGGGGGAAGGCCTTATATCAGCAAGATGGGGAAGCATGGAAAACATGGAGCAGCTTTTGTTTGCCATTCGTAACTCACACCTGGATGGTTTAAGGCCGGAAGATTATCATCTTTCTGCAATAGAGAATATGGCCAATCTGATAATTGAGTCAGATAATGTTCAGGCGGGAGATATTGCCAAAATGGAACTACTGCTAACAGATGCCTTTCTTATGTTATCAGCACACAAGGCCGGTGGTAAAACTGATTCGGAAACGATTGATCCACAATGGAGGGCAGCAGGTAAAGCAGTCGATTTAAACTGGGATGAGTTTATAGATAGTACACTGCAGAGTAAGCGGATAGTTGAAAATATTCAGATGTTGGCACCCCGGCACAGGGAGTACATTAACCTGAAAAATGGCCTGGCCAAATACAAGAGGATAAAAGATGAAGGGGGATGGGACCGGTTTATTACTCAATTACCGAAGCTTGGAAAGGGCATGAGTCATCCTGAGGATAGTATTTCAGTCAGAGGCGATAGTTGGACGCCCATTCAGGAAGACTCCCGTGTTCAGTTCACTTATTACATTCCTGGTTTTTAATCCGGACTGGACGGTCCCCAATACGATCCTGATTAACGATATTGTCCCGGCCGTAATAAGAAATCCGGATTATCTCGCCAGTAGGGGTATGAAGGTATTAAGGAGTGACGGAGCAGAAGTTAATCCTGCTTCGATCGACTGGCAGAGTGTAACTTTGGGTAATTTTCGCTACAGAATCCGTCAGGAGCCAGGTCCCGACAATGCCCTTGGACGAGTGAAATTCATGTTCCCGAATCAATATAGTGTCTATATCCATGATACGCCTGTACGGAACCTTTTCTCACAGACAGATCGGAGCTTCTCATCCGGATGCATAAGGATATATAAACCGCTTGAGTTTGCAGAATACCTTTTACGGGATAATCCGGCTTGGACACCGACGCAGATAAAATCTCAGCTCGATCTTGAACGGATGAGAACTGTCAACCTGAACAAACCGGTTCCTGTTCACATGCTTTATCTGACTGCGTGGGCTGACGATGATGGTGTGGTATTTTTCAGGAGGGATATATATGACCGTGACCAGAGATTGCTTACGGCCCTGAGTCAGCCACCCTCTGGTGTAAATCAGTAATAAATGTCAGCTGGTATAATCCTGGTAATCTTTCTGATATTCCCGGATTTTAGCTTAAATACGAGCAAGCCCCGGCGTAGCGGTTTCGCTGGCCAACATCTTGGAGCCTGCCTTTATCAACCCGGGAAAGACCGGGGTGCGGTTATTCAGATTATGCCTTCACTTTGCCATCCCTTTCGGGGAAGAAAACGAAGTCGTCAACAAACCTCACTAAATCAAGATTGTTTTCGATCAGAGCCTGGTCAATTTAACCAAACCCATACCGCCTGCTTCAGTCACGGAAATCGGCAATTCCGTTTCCGGGAATAAAAGCCTGTTGAATACAGAATTTTCGGCAACTATAAATAATTCCGGCAGTATTTAAATTCAAGGAGAAATTGGACAATGTAACCCTGATGTTTGCGCAGGAAAAGAAAGCCCGGAACTGTATGGCTGAACGGATGTCGATAATGAACATGAATGAACCGGTCGAGTTTAACACCCATATTACTCTGACCCTGACGATAAGATCAAACATTCACTTGCCTTGCTAACATCATCAATCAGTAGCTGAACTGCTGATAGTTAATATATAAATATTTTATACAAAGCTTATACAAAGCAGGGATAATTTAAAAAAGGAGGACCATACTATCCTAACATTTTGTATAAAGCGAGGGATACTGCCATGCGCTAATTACTTCAAATTATGATTCTTAATCGTTTTTTAGTAATTTCATATCCTTAAATAATTAAGCAATTACCAAAATTAAAGACGACGATTAAAACCATAAACCATTTCCGGTTAGCCTGACTATGTATTGAGGTTTCTAAATCTGGTTTATAAACAGAAGGCAGTTATGTCAAACCTGGAAGTTAAGACACGGACAGATGAGACAGCCATTCTTCAGAACCAGGATATCAAAGCATTTGAAGAAAGGCTCAGGGGAAAACTCTTCCGGTCTCAGGATGAAGGCTACGATCAGGCAAGGGCGATATGGAACGCCATGGTTGATAAGCGGCCGGCTTTGATTGTGCGATGCTCGGGTGTCGCCGACGTCGTTGAATCCGTCAATTTTGCAAGAAAGAACAATCTTTTAGTGTCCGTCCGTGGTGGCGGGCATAACATCTCCGGATCTGCGACTTGTGACAAGGGGCTAATGATTGACCTCTCAGCAATGCGGGCCGTTCATGTTGATCCCGGTTCTCAAACTGCGCGCGTCCAGGGAGGGGCAACATTCGCGGAGGTCGATCACGAGACTCAGGCATTTGGACTGGCGCTTCCCAACGGTGTAATTTCGACAACCGGAGTTGGCGGGCTGACCCTGGGCGGTGGATTCGGCCGGCTAAGCCGTAAATATGGACTCACTGCAGACAATCTAATCTCCGCCAACGTGATCACCGCAGATGGAAAGCTGGTGACCGCCAGCGCCAAAGAAAATCCTGATCTGTTCTGGGGTATTCGAGGCGGCGGCGGCAATTTTGGTATTGTTACCTCATTTGAATTTAAACTCCACAATGTAGGACCCGGGGTGCTTTTCGGACCAATCGTCTACCCGCTCAAAGACGCGGCAGAGGTGCTCAGGAACTACCGTGACTTCGCCGATAATGCGCCACGGGAATGCGCCGTATGGGCGGATTTGCTGACGGCACCTCCCTTACCGTTTCTTCCCGAAGCGGTGCATGGAACAAAGGTTCTTTTTATCGTGCCGTTTTATTTGGGGGACACTAAAGACGGTGAAGAGTTGCTCCGGCCTTTGCGCCGATATGGAAACCCGATAGCTGATGCCGTGGCTGAAACACCATATGTAACAACCCAGCGTATACTTGATGATCTTTACGCCAGCGGCTCACGAAATTATTGGAAATCGCACAACTTCACCGGACTTTCAGACGAAGCGATCGACACTCTAGTTGAGTACGCCGGCAAGCTACCCA
>SKQJ01000218.1 GCA_007119075.1 Bacteroidales bacterium
CCCTGGCTGCCTCAGACATTCCTGATACCAGTCAGACGCCCCTCCTACATGCATGTTGACGACCCCGGCGCCGCCATGGAATGGGCAAGAGAGCCGGCCGACCGGCTTCTGAGATATAATCCTGACCTCCGGCTGCACCATATGTTCGATCCCAATATGGACCGCCTGATGCTTGAGTACATGACCTGCTTCAGGGTGAAAAAACTGCGGCTGGGCACCGCTTATGAAAGGTTTATCAGGGACACGCTGCCTTCCGGCGGAACAATACTTATATCTGAGTGCCGGAAAAAATGGCCCACAACAAGGGTGGACAACAGGCACGTTTTTCAGTTTGGAGGCCCTGACGGGGCTTCCGTGAATGAATATTTCGGCGGGGGCGACCGGGTCGGAAAATACCTGGAGCAGCACAATTCTCCTTTCAGGAGCTGGGAGCCACCCTCTCCCGACGGTGAAAGCCCAGAGGCACAGTGGGGCTTTGATCCTGCCCTCTATGAGGACATCGGACGTATTGCAAAGGAAGGAGGATATAAAGTCCAAAGAATAGTTTTTGAAGAGCCTGCACACCCGAGTCCCTTTGTTGCAGAACTATACAGGTGGTGGTACAAACAGCGCCGCATCATGGCCAGCAGATTGCTGGCGAGTTCCTTTACCCGCATCGATCCTTACCGGACATTCAGAACAGGCTCAGTGCCGTTCTGGACGCAATTCAGCACGGAAAAACAGGCACAATTGCTTGATGAATACCTGAAGGGCAATGACAAATATGACGAAATTTTCCTGATGCGCTATATCCATGGAGTGGAAGGTCTTGGATATGCCGATGCCCGGCGCTGGCAAAAGGTGCTTGATAATGCCGTCAAAAAGGGAGAGCTCCTGGAATACGGGCATGAAACCGATTCGCTGGACCTGGCCCTGATGACAGAATTCAATCCCGATCTGGAAAACAGGATAAAATCCAGGTATCCTGTGCCGGGACCTCTGGGATTCAAGGCCTTCACGAAGTTTATCAAGGAATCGAAGAATAAATTCAAAGTCAGATTTGAAGATAGTCTTCCGGAGGAAATGAAACCGCCAGTCGCTGAAACTGAAAGACTGACAGGGAGAACCGATGGTAAGGTTAAGGAACCGGCAGCAGCGGAAAAACAATCCCGGACCGGCACAGCTGAGTCGTCAAAACAACAATCCCGCGCCAGCGCACCTAAAGGGCAACCTGCAAAATCCAAAGCCGGGAAGCAGAAAAAGAAGGCTGCAAAGCCCAAAGCCGGGTCCGAAGCCAGCGCCCCTAAAACGAAATCCGGTTAAAGGGACCGGTAACAAATAAACAAGCGATGGCATAACTGCTTCACTGATGCTCCCCGGTGCAGGGCCGTCGCGCATGGCATGAGCCTATTTATGAACTTCGTCAAAATTGAATATGGCTGAAATATGGTCAAACTGGTCGGGAAGCCTGAAATTCACCCCGGGTGAGCTGGCGGAACCGGGCAGCGAAGAAGAGGCTAAAACCATCGTTGAGAAAGCCCTGGAAGAGGGCCGGAAAATAAGGGTGGCCGGGGCCGGCCATTCTTCTTCTCCCCTGGTGGTCACAAACAGTGTCCTGTTGTCGCTCGGAAAATTTAAATCGGTCGAAAATGTTGACAGGGAAAATTCCACTGCCTGGATCGGAACAGGTCTCACCGTCAAGGAGGGCGGCAGCAAACTGCTGGAGCATGGTCTCTCATTGCATAATACGGGCGATGTGGATATTCAGTGTATCTCCGGGGCCATAAGCACAGGAACCCATGGCACGGGCGTCAAGCTGAAGAACCTGTCCTCAATGCTTATCGGCTGCAGGATGATCTGTGCCGACGGACAAATAAGGGAATTTACCGAAGAAAAGGACGGGAAGGAATTTTTTGATGCCCTGCGGGTTTCACTGGGCTCATTTGGGATTATGACCAAAATGAAACTCAGGCTGCAGCCAGCCTTTGAACTTGAAAGAAGGGAGTGGTGCACCCATACCGACAACTGTCTTGAGCACCTCGACGAGCTTATAAGCAAAAACAGGAATTTCGACTTTTACTGGTACCCCCGCAGCGACCTGGTAAAGCTGCGCATATTGAACGAAAAGGGGAAAGGCATGCAGACCCTGGATTATGCCGACTGCGTTGAGGAGAAATCAGGCTGGGCCATCGATGTTCTTCCCAAGGAGAGGGATCTCAAGTTTGACGAAATGGAGTACGCCCTTCCGCTGGAGGCCGGCCCGGACTGTTTCAGGGAAGTAAGGAAAAGGATCAAAGACAGGTTCAGAAAAACAGTGGCATGGCGGGTGCTTTACAGGACAATAGAAGCCGACGATTACCATATAAGTCCCTGCTACGGACGCGACACGGTGACTATCTCCCTGCACCAGAATGCCGGCTTCCCTTTTATGGAATTTTTTCAGTCCATCGAACCGGTATTTCTTGATCATGGCGGCAGGCCTCACTGGGGAAAAAAGCACACTCTCCAGAGCAGCGCGATTCGCAAGATGTATCCAAAATGGGAGGATTTCTTCAAATTAAGGGCTGAAATGGATCCCCGCGGAATTTTTATGAATGAACATCTTGAAAAACAAATCTTTGGTCTCCGATGAAGAAATCAGGCAATAAAAAGTGGATCATACCCGGCGTGCACATACCTTTGAAGAGCACCGGCAGGGAACCGGAAATGGTGAGTCAGGACAGGATCGCGATTCTTAACCTCCATACCGGACCGGTAAAGATCCGTCTTACGGTATACCAAACCCGCATGGAGCCTGTCAGCGGATACAACCTGGAGATCCAGGGTCAGCGATTAAAGAAAATCCGCATAAATGATTTGATTGACCCTTATCCCTTATACCTTGAAACGGATTATGCCCTGTTGATTGAAGCCGACAGGGAAGTAGCTATCCAGTTTCTGCGCATGAATACTGGATATGGCAGCGCGGCCATAATGGGGACCATGGGCTATGGAACAGACTAAATGGGGATGATAGCCCCATCAACCTTCGGCAAATAAAAAGCATGAACGAACCATGGGGTTCCATGGATTGACATGCAAACTATCCGGATCATGACGAATGAAATTTCTGTTGGAGTAAGCATCCTTACGGCTATGATAACACCTGCAATACTGATCGTAGCATGCGGATCTCTCTCCCTGACAACATCACAGAGACTAAGCAGGAGCATAGAAAGGACAAGGAAAATATCGGTTGCATTCAATGAGATGGGCGAAGGAAAAAGAACCATCCCCGAAAGGGAACAAAAAATGCTGCGGAAACAGCTTGAAAAATCAGCCAGAAGGGCAATATTGCTTCAACGGGCAATGACAATGCTTTACACTGCACTGGGTTTCTTTATTTCCACCAGCTTTGTTATCGGCATCTTCGAAATAATGGGCTGGATGAACTCATGGCTCCTGATCCTGCTGCCCATGGTGGGAGCCATTGCTTTGCTCTGGGCCAGCATTCTCCTGATAATGGAAACACGCCTGGCACTAAAAGCCGTTGATGATGAAATGAATTTCCGGCTGAACTCAGGATGATATCATTCTGCAAACAGTACCCGGAAAAGTATTGATAAGAAACTGTTACTCCACCCAAAAGCAAAACCCATCAACGGCAATGAAAACAGAACAGATCCTCAACAATAACCGGCACCGCCCTTTCAGGATGCCTGATGGGAAATGGAAATTCTACCAGGAATGGCATGATGTGCTCTTCCTGCACTGGCCGGTTGATCTGGCAGAGCTTCGGAAATTCATCCCCGATGAGCTGGAGATTGAGCTTTTCGGAGATGTCACCTGGGTATCGCTTGTCGTGTTCAAGCTAAAAAACCTGAGGCCGGCATACTTGCCCGGGATCCCGCCAATATCCGACTTCGACGAAATAAATATAAGAGGGTATGTAAAATACCGGGGCAAGCCGGGAATATATTTTCTCAGCATAGAAGGCAGCAAGAGACTGTCATGCATAATCGCAAAATCGATTACCGAAATGCCCTACAGGCATTCCCGCGTCAATAGCGCAAAAAACTTTTATGATTCCTGGAACAATGAGTTCGGGGACCGGCTTAAAATAAAATTTGAAGCAGGAAAAAGCATCCCTGAGAAATCACTGCTGGAAAGGTGGCTGACTGAAAGATACGCTCTGTTCCAGGATACTGAAGAAGGGAAGATCACAGAATTCAACATTCATCATTGCGAATGGCCCCTTCAGGAAGCCGGTATTTCAGAGCTGAATGTCGAATATGACAGATTCAAAAGCCTCATCGGTTCACAACCCGATCTATACCATTATTCTCCAGGGGTCCAGGTTCTGACATGGGGCAAAATCAACCACAGAACAGCCTCGCCTGCCTGAGGGAAGGGCCGGACAATTCTGATTAATCACATTCCCTGAATCCCCGGCATCAGACGGAAATTCCGATGTGGCGCCGGGACTTTGTCCGAATAGTGCCTGATCTGAAGAATTATTCTACCGGGAATGCCATGGTAGTGAGCAACGCATTTTCCGATTGCCTCGAGTCAAGGCGGGTATGCTGTACCACTATAGGAACATCTGACATGATGACGCTGGCGTAATCGGTATCCAGTGGCACCTTCTCGGGATCCTCGAGGCTGTTGAACCTTAGGTGCTCGGTTCTTTTCCCGGGCACTTTCAGCTTATAAGGACCTATCGGGTCCTTGTCTGTAAAGTATATCATTATTTCGACATTTGCCTCCTGTTCGCCGGTATTCAATATGCAGGCGGTTTCGTGACTGGTAAACTCCGGCTCCGGACCGTTGCTCTGCCCGGGTATGTATCCTTCCGGAATTGCCCAGATTTTATGGCCTATGTGTTTGTTCATATCCGCGTATTTTCATGGTTTTATATCAAAATTACCCAAAATAAGCCTTATTTTCCTTACATCATTCATGCAATATCTTACATAATTCGCTCCTGGGAAAAGATTAGTTATTGCAGGTATTTTTCAGTAAATTACATGTACATAACCCGGCCGTATGCCGGCAGGGAAATCAACTATGACACTGATCAAAATGAAGCAGATATGAATAAGGAACTTTTTGATAACCCGGTACTGACCGTCCATCATGACGAAGATAAAAATCATATGACCGTAAAATGGAAGGCCAGCTGCGGCAATATCCTGAGCGATAAATATGCCGATGAGACCGAAATCATCCGCAACAAGATCAGGACCAAAGCACCGGAAAAACTAATGGTTGATATGTCCGGATGTTCATACAGCATTACGACCGATACGGGCCCGTGGTATAAAAATCCCCTTTTCAGCATGTACGGGGAACTGCCATCCGGAAGGGTTGCCATTATTTTGCCATATAATCTGGCCATGCAAGCTTCATTCGATGCGGTCGCTGCCCATGAGAACCTCGATCCGAAAACAAAAATCCAGTATTTCAAGGATCAGAAACAGGC
>SKQJ01000306.1 GCA_007119075.1 Bacteroidales bacterium
CTGAAATAAGAAAAGAGACTTAACAAAGCTTGCTTATGGAAATACAAAATCAGCTTCAGGCCGCCGGTCTCAAGGCATCCCTTGAACGTTTCTGGGAACTGTCAGCCAAAAAGATCAGGCTGTTGCGCGACCGTTATGATGTTTCTTCCGGATCGCCAGTATTTACCAGGGAAGGAAAGTATACGACCCGGGGATGGACCGAATGGACCCAGGGCTTCCAGTTCGGGGGCGAGATAATTCAGTTCGATGCCACCGGTGAAAAGGAATTTCTCGAAACGGGCCGGGATTCGACCCTCAGGCTGATGGCGCCCCACATAACCCATACCGGGGTGCATGATCACGGCTTCAACAATATAAGCACCTATGGCGCGCTGCGAAGACTTATTGCAGAAGGCAGGATCGACTCCTGTATGTGGGAGAAAGAGTTTTATGACCTTGCCCTTAAATGCACCGGTGCCGTCCAGGCGATGCGTTGGACGGAAATTGCCGGCGGGGGAGGGTTTGTATATTCCTTCAACGGCCCCCACTCCCTGTTCGTCGACACCATACGTTCAATGAGGGCACTTGCGGTAAGCCACCGGCTGGGTCATGTGCTCTATGCCGAAAATGACCGGCAGATATCCCTTCTTGAGAGGATGCTGAAACATATCGAATCGACTGCAAAATACAATGTCTATTACGGGGAAGGCCGGGATCAGTATGATCTGAATGGACGGACCGTCCACGAAGCGATTTTCAATATAAATGACGGAAATTTCCGTTGCCCCTCCTCACAACAGGGTTTTTCTCCCTTTACTACATGGACAAGGGGACTGGCGTGGGCAATGTGCGGTTTCGCCGAACAGCTCGAGTTTCTTGAAACGCTTGATGATAAGAGTATCGAGGCCCTGGGCGGAATGGCACATCTTGACCCCGTGATGCTCAGGGCGGCTATGGCAACCTGTGATTTTTACATTGAAAATACATCTCTCGACGGTATTCCATACTGGGATACCGGGGCTCCGGGACTTGAAAAGCTTGGGGATCACACAAAAGTCAGCGCCGACCCGTGGAATGATCATGAGCCGGTCGACAGTTCTGCCGCAGCCATTGCGGGGCAGGGGCTGCTGCGGCTTGGCCGCCTGCTTGGCCGTCGCGGCCGGGAAGAGGAAGGGAACCGTTACTGGCAGGCCGGCCTGACTGTTTGCCGCACGCTCCTGGACGACCCTTACCTGAGCAGGGCCGAAGATCACCAGGGTCTGTTGCTTCATTCGGTGTATCATCGCCCCAATGGCTGGGATCATGTGCCGCCCGGCAAAAAGGTGCCCTGCAACGAGTCGTCGATGTGGGGAGACTACCATATGCGGGAGCTTGCGCTGTACCTGTGGCGAATAATCACTGACGGTCCCTATTACACCTTTTTTGCAGGAACCGGAGAAAATCATTTAAAATGAGAAAGACAGCATTGATTACCGGAGGATCCAGGGGCATCGGCCTTGCTATCGCACATGAACTTGCCGTTAACGGTTTTGACCTGGCTGTTAACGGGGTAAGAGATGAAGCACATCTTGACGGAGTGCTTGATCGGCTCAGAAAAACCGGGGCCCGTGTTATTTATTGCCGGGGCGATATCGGTGATTCCGCCGAAAGGCAAAGTGTTTTCGGACAAACAATGGATGAATTCGGAAAAATCAACCTGCTTGTCAACAATGCCGGTGTTGCCCCGCTGGAAAGACTGGATGCACTGGAACTTACCGAAGAAAGCTACGACCGGGTAATGAGGATCAATCTCAAGGGCCCTTTTTTCCTGACCCGTCTGGTTGCGGGGCAGATGATCGAAAAGGGAAAGGCCGACCCCACATTTTCCGGCATGGTCATCAATATCGGATCGATCTCAGCCACTGTCGTTTCGCCCAACAGGGCCGAATACTGCATATCCAAGGCGGGGTTTGCAATGCACAGCAGGATATGGGCCGTCCGGCTGGGTGAGCACGGGATACCCGTTTACGAGGTGAGGCCGGGAGTTATACGCACGGATATGACATCGGCCGTGGTTGAAAAATATGACAGGCTGATCGGCGGGGGACTGAATGTCCAGCCGCGATGGGGGCTCCCTGAAGATGTGGCAAAATCTGTTCTGGCACTGGCACAGGGACTTTTTCCTTTTTCATCGGGTGAAGTATTCATGGTTGATGGCGGACTCACAATCAACCGTCTCTGAAGCATATTCTATAAAGTGATCTTTTTATTAATTACCCATAATACAATGTCCGCTACCGGTTCAGATCAGGGTCCATTGAATAATACAGCAAAAGAAAATAAAGAAACAGAGGGAAACAACGGCCTGGCCGTAAAGCGGCTGACCGGCATGGGCGGAGGCCTGCTGTTGTTTTTGATCATGGTGGTCAGCTCGCCCCCGGAAGGACTGAGTGCGGAAGGCTGGTATACTGCGGCAATAGCCGTTCTGATGGCAGTGTGGTGGACAACAGAGGTAATCCCCATACCTGCGACTGCAATGCTTCCCCTTGTGCTTTTCCCCCTGTTCAATATTTCCGGCATCAGCGCGACGGCGGCACCTTACGCCAATCCCATGATCTTCCTTTTCCTGGGAGGTTTTATTCTTGCTATCGGCATGCAGGAATGGGGGCTGCACCGGAGGATTGCCCTGAATATAATCTATGTGATCGGTTCAAAACCCCGGAGCATTATTCTCGGATTCATGGTCTCCACTGCCTTTATGAGCATGTGGGTAAGCAATACCGCGGCCACTATGATGATGCTTCCGATTGCTTTATCCGTGATACAGCTTACAAAAAACATGGAGCACAACACCCATGATACCCTGCAGTACAGCCATTTTGCAGTAGCGCTGATGCTTTCCATTGCTTATGCAGCCAATGTCGGGGGGCTCGGCACCGTGATAGGCACGCCCACAAATGCCCTCCTGATAGGTTTCGTGCAGGAATCATACGGCGTCGAAATAACTTTTCTGGAGTGGATGTACGTGGGAATTCCGCTGGTTGTGCTTGGTATGCCGCTGATTTATTTTTCGCTGACGGCTGTAACTTTTCCCGTCCGTTTCAAAAGCCTGCCCGGGGGCAAGGAATATATAGCCAGCGAAGTGGAAAAACTGGGTGGCTTTACCAGGGGCGAGATAATGGTTGCGGCTATCTTCGGTTTCACGGCAGCTTTATGGATGACCCGTCCGCTTATCGAGACCTGGCTGCCGGGCATATCAGATGCAGGCATCGCGATATTCGGCGCGCTGCTTCTCTTTCTGGCCCCCGTAAATGTCAGAAAAGGCATTTTTCTGCTGGACTGGAAGGCTGCCGGCAAGCTTCCCTGGGGAATTCTCATACTGTTCGGCGGCGGGCTCACCCTGGCGGGGGCTATTCAGCGGACCGGGCTGGCGGAATGGATAGGAGGGTATTTTACCGGCCTGGATTTTTTGCCATTCGTTGCCGTGATCTTTATTGTAACCGGCGTTGTAATTACATTTACCAACCTGGCGAGTAATTCTGCCACGGCAGCAGCTTTTTTGCCGGTCATGGGCTCGGTGGCGATCGGCATGGGGGAAGATCCGCTCCAGCTTGCAATTCCTGTTGCCGTTGCTGCAAGCTGCGCCTTTATGTTCCCGGTGGCGACTCCTCCCAATGCAATTGTCTACGGAAGCGGGGTGATGACCATCCCCCAGATGGTAAAAGCAGGTTTGTGGCTCAATCTGCTTTTTACGCTGCTGATAACACTTCTGACGAGATACCTTTTTATATTTTTCTTTGCATGATCCCCTAACCCTATTTTTTTATGCTTGTAATATATTCGAGGCTCTGGGGCACACGTTCGATCACATCGGGGCTTTCATCCTCGATATAGTAATACTCGATGTTCGTATTCCGGGCCGCCCTCAGGACGGCAGGAAAGTCAACCTGTCCGGTACCCAGCACCACATCATTTTCACGGGGTGTTCTGCCCGAAAAATCGCCCTCGACTCCCTTGCGAAGGTCCTTCAGATGCATCAGCCGGAACCGGTCCGGGTACCTTTCGAGAAGCTCTACCGGGTCTGCTCCGGGATGCACGGTCCACAGCAGGTCGAGCTCAAAGCTCACATAATCGGGATGGGTGTTTTCAACCAGGTAGTCGAAAAAGGTCCTTCCGTCTCTCCATGGCCTGAATTCGTAGCCGTGATTATGATAGCAGAAATAGAGGCCCTCACTGGATAGTTTTTCTCCGGCCCGGTTGAAGTCGGCCGCAGCCCTTTCCGCATCCTCTATGGTAAAAGGTGCTTCATGGGGGATCCAGGCAACCCTGACATATTTCGCCCCCAGTATTTTAGCCTCTTCGGCCACAGCATGCACATCGTTTACAAGCCTGTCATAGCTCACCCCGTAGGATGTGCATACCATTCCCCTCTCATCCAGCAAGGCACGCATCTCCGTTGCCGTTTTTCCGAACAGGTTAGAAAACTCAATATTGGTGACTCCCATTTCCCTTATCATGTCAAGTGTTCCGGGAACATCCTGTGAGAACTGGTCTCTGAAAGTAAACGAAACAACACCCGGATCAGGAAGATAAGCTTCATTTCTGCTTTGAGGGCATGATGAAGACAAGATGATAATCATGCAGATGACTGCAACAATCGTGCTTGAAAGATATGAAGGCTTCATATGGCTGGATTTTGATGTGTGATGATATATTTATGGCTATAAAAATATAAACAATTTTTGTTAAAACCGGCCTGCATTCCGGCTTTTTACAGGATTAGCGTGATGCCTGCCTTTATTCGATAATTTCCAGCCTGTTGTTCAGGGTAATCCGTTGTCCGGGTTCCGCATCCCATTCGAAAGACCTGCCGCCATAGCGGATAATTGTAGTGCCTGCTCTGTCAGAATCGAAACCGGCTTTGTCAAGTTCCCCTTTTTCCCAGCTGGCCGCAACGGTAATGCCTCCATGGGCCCGGAGTCCCCGTACGCTCCCCCTGCTCCACTCATCGGGCAAAATGGTTTCTGCGGCAGCTTCAAACAGATCAGGATCGACCGGCCCAATCTGATGCAGGGGATATAGTCCCAAAAGATGCGAAATATGGCGGTGTCCGGGTTCAGATTCCCTGTAATCCTCTATCCACTCCATTATCGTTCCGTTTTCACCGATCCGGATGGGCGGCAGCTTTTCAAGCGCCGCAAGACACCTGGCAACAAGTTCCCTGTCCCTGCCAAGCAGCCCGGCGGCTTCCACCGTATTTTCGAGAACTTCGGCGGCAATCTGGATGTCCATGGTGGCGCCATAGGTAAGAGTGACAGATATTTCCGTTCCCGGGAGGAAATAATTGTCCATGGCCCGCACATCGGGGTAAGCCCCCAGGGCCCGTCCATCACCCCGGTCCGGCCGAAGGGATCGGTCAGGTGGTGAAATGTCCACCCGCCGGCATCATACATTTCACGGGCGGTAAC
>SKQJ01000288.1 GCA_007119075.1 Bacteroidales bacterium
CACCGAGTGGATGGCAGAAAATCTGATGGTTACCCATTATAACGACGGCAGGCCCATTGCCGAGCTCCAGGATGAAGATGCATGGATAAAAGCAACTTCAGGGGGCTGGTCGGTCTACCCTCACGACGATATTGACGGAATGGATTCCGAATATGAGGTTATGAATACCTACGGGGCGCTGTATAACTGGTATGCCGTCGAAACCGGCAAGCTCTGTCCCGCCGGATGGAAGGTTCCGGGTGATGATGACTGGAAATACCTGGAAGCATATGCCGACACGAAGTTCGGGAAGGGCGATGAAGAATGGTCCAGGATGGGATGGCGGGGGCATGATGCCGGACAAAGGCTCAGGGCGGATCATGATTTCGGCTTTTCCCTGAAAAGTGATTTGCATCCCGTTCCGGGGACCGATGATTTTGGGTTTTCCCTGAAACGTGATATGCATCCCGTACCCGGGACCGATGATTTTGGCTTCACGGCTCTGGCCGGGGGGTTCAGGAATTTTCTCGGACCATTCCATAGCCAGGGAATTTACGGATACTGGTGGACTTCGACTCCGGTAGCCGGGGAGGGCGCATGGATGAGGGGCATGGGGTTTAACAGCACCATAATGCGCGTTGCGCCGTCTGAAGTTCACGGTTTCTCCGTACGCTGCATAAGAGAACAATGATGAAAGAAGAACTGTTGATACTTGTTGATGAGAATGACAATGTAACCGGCTATATGGACAAGGCCGGGGCTCATGTCAAAGGGCTGCTTCACAGGGCCGTCTCGGTTTTTGTATTCAATTCAAAAGGAGAATGGCTGCTGCAGAGAAGGGCTGATGGAAAATACCATTCCGGTGGATTGTGGACCAATACCTGTTGCAGTCACCCGATGCCCGGCGAATTGGCCGGGGATGCTGCCATGCGGCGATTGATGGAGGAAATGGGAATGCAATGCGAATTAAACAAATTATTCACTTTTATATACAGGGCAGAGTTCGGGAACGGGCTGACCGAGCATGAGCTGGATCACGTTTTTGCAGGGATATCGGATGAATTGCCCGTTATCAACCCCGAAGAAGCATCTGAGTATAAATACGTGAATTTCTGTGACCTGGAAAAGGATGTTGAGATGCACCCGGATAGCTATACAGTCTGGTTCAAAAAAATATTCCGGCAGGTCAGATCAAGTTTCTCGCCGGCCTGAGATGCCGGGCCCAGCCGGTCGCTGATTCGACCGCCAGCCCGCCAGTATGCCGTCAGCCTGCTGAACAGGCCCATTCAAACAGTCCCCGCCAACTGCCGTTTTTAGACCGGCAGTTCCTGTTTTTTAAAAAATTATCAACATAATCTTGGAATATATGTTAATGTGCATATATTTATAACCCGAAAATCAGGCGAATTTAATTTGCTGAGGTTATAACTTTTTGAATTTTAGTTTTTAATGAGGCCCGTCAAAGGCTTCCGGATTTTTTAAAATGTTTATGGAATATCGAATTAATGCAGAAAACCTCGCCCTCCTGTACCGCGACGCTTCAGAGAGGTTCGATGCCCTGCCGGCATTTGCCATACGCAAGAGCCCTCTTGACTGGAAACCTGTTTCCTACCAGGAGCTCTACCAGCAAGGCCTTGATCTTGCCACCGGTCTGATCGAGCTCGGTGTCCGGGCACGCGATCATATCGGGTTGTTCGGCGATAACCGTTTTGAATGGATACTGTCCGATTACGGCGTGCAGCTTTGCGGGGCCGCCGATGTTCCCAGGGGCAGGGATGTTACCGATGAAGAGCTTTTGTATATAATTGACCATGCAAACATACAGGTTGCCTTTGTCGAGACCCCGGCACTGCAGGACCGGATACTCCGGCTCAGGGATCAGCTGCCCGGACTGCGGGAAATTATCCTGCTTGATCCGGATGCCCTTCCCCGGAAGGGAGTAAAAAAACTGCAGGATGTTCTTCATCACGGGGCAAGGCTGAGGGTGGAAGGAGACAGGCGTGTGGAGGAGCGTATTGCAGGGGTCAGGCCGGACGATCTCTTTACCCTTATCTATACGTCCGGGACCACGGGGAAACCCAAGGGGGTAATGCTTACCCATGCCAACATGATCTCACAGATAAAAAATATCCCAGGCATTCATAACTGCAACGACCGCGTCCTGTCCGTCCTCCCGATATGGCATATCTTTGAACGTGTAATAGAAATGTACACAGTTAGTTTTGGGGGATGCACCTATTATTCAAGCATACAGACGCTGGGCGAAGATATGCAGAATGTCGAGCCCACGTTTATGGCATCCGCACCGCGGTTATGGGAAAAGCTTCATGAGAAAATCCTGAGGCAGGTAAAGGCATCGCACCCGGTGCGCCAGGTATTGTTTCACATTGCCTATTTCCTTTCACGGCAATACAGGGATTCTGAATATTTTCTCACAGGCAAATTTCTTAAGCTCAGACCCGTGCCCCTCTGGAAACGGATTGTTCTTACCCCGTTCCATGTTGCGCGCTGGCTTATCGTGCTCCCGTGGTACGGATTTTTTAACGCAGCGGTGCTGGAACGCCTTAGGATAGGGGTGGGAGGTTCGCTGAAGGCAACCATTTCGGGTGGCGGAGCGTTGCCGATCCACATCGACAGGTTTTTCAACTACGTGGGCATACCGGTCCTCGAAGGCTACGGAATGACCGAAACCTCACCCGTGATATCGGTCCGCTCGATGGACAACCTTGTTGTCGGCACGGTTGGCCCGCCCATTCCGGAAACGGAGATCCGCATAGCTGATCCTGAAACATCGGAGATCCTTTATCCAAATGACAAACTGCCCGATCAGGGCCGTGCCGTGAGGGGTGAAGTCTGGTTACGGGGCCCGCAGGTAATGAAAGGATATTACAGGGATGCGGAACTGACAGGCAAAACGATCCGTGACGGCTGGCTACGCACCGGCGACCTTGGCGTAATGACCCATAATGACTGCCTGAAAATACTGGGCAGGTGCAAGGCAACCATCGTGCTTTCAAGCGGTGAGAACATTGAGCCCGAACCAATAGAGATGCGGCTGCAGCAGAGCCGGTTCATCGATCATTGCATGCTGGTGGGGCAGGACAGGAAATTTCTCGGCGCCCTGATCATTCCGTCCCTGGCTGAGTTCCGAAATGAAGGGATCGATGCCGAATCGGTCGAGGACCTCACCCGGATTTCCGAGGCACACAGGATAGTCCGGTCGGAAATACACCGGATGATCTCAGTATCGAACGGATTCAAGCGCTATGAGCAGATAAGGGATTTCCGGCTGCTGCCCGACACTTTCCAGGTAGGCCGTGAGCTGACGAATCTTTACAAGATCAAGCGCCATGAGGTGGAATCCAAATTCAATCATGTTATAGGCGACCTGTTTTCATCAGAAAAATCAAGAAAATTTTAAGCCATGGAATTCGATACCCAGCTTCTGTATGCCCATGATCAGATACTGCTTGCCCTCATGATTTTCGTGATCATGCTGGGAATGGGCGCCAGTCTGACGACAGACGATTTCAAAGCAGTTGGAAGAAGGCCGCGGGGCGTGCTTATAGGATTTTTGTCCCAGTTCGGGCTGATGCCCTTTATAGCGTTTTCCCTGGCCACCCTGCTGGGATTTCCCCCGGCATTTGCAATTGCGCTGATCCTTATCGGCTGTCTTCCAGGCGGAACTACATCCAATATGTTTACTTATTTCTCCCGCGGTTCGGTAGCGCTGAGCATATCCATGACAACGGCCTCCACACTTCTGGCACTGCTGATGATGCCTGTGCTTCTTAAGCTTTATGCTGCAGGTTTCACCGGCCAGATATCCGCAGAAATGCGTGCGGCAGGTGCCGAGACCGATTTCGTCATCCCAACCGGCAACATCATAAACTCGCTGATCCTGGTCCTGGTGCCCGTGGCCATGGGAATGATCCTCAGGAAAAAATCGCCGGGATGGGCCAAAACGGCCGAGGATACCGCAGGCTTTGTTGCCATTATCGTGATCCTTTACCTTTTGCTGACGGCTTTTATAAGGCATGGCGACCTGTTTCTGAGGACTCCCGGGGTGGTTTATATCGGCGCCCTGGGCATAGGGCTGACGGGATTTTTATTCGGGTACTGGTTCTCAAGGCTGCTGGGCGTATTCCCGCTTTTTCAGCGGGCCATTTCCCTTGAAACAGGCATCCAGAACGGCCCCCTGGCTTTTGCAGTTATTTTGCTCAGTTTCCAGGAACCCGTCCAGAGCCAGATGCTCTGGCTGGCCATACTTTATTCTACCTTTATAGTGCTTACTTCTTCGGTAGTTACGCTCTATTACAGGAAAAAGGGCAAATTCGACTGGGATGTGTACCGCAACACCGTTATTCACAACCGCCTTTTCGGTCCCGAATACGTGACCCATTATCCTGATGGCTTTCTGCCGCCCCGGCTGGTCAAAGATCCAAGCCAGGGAAACTCGCCGAGCCAGAAGAGGAACTGACCGGGATCGTCCTTCATTCCCTGCAAGAATCTGAACGCGGCCGGTTTAGCCTTGTAACCGGCAACCGAAAACCGCCGGTTTACAGGTAATTGTTTTTTTATATATTTACGGTCCGTGTTCCTAATCTAAATCAACAGGTCATGAAGAAGATATTTTTAATGTTTATTTTACCTGCAACCATTTTATTTTCCTTTTGCGCCAATCCTGAGCAGGCAGCCGGCGGGGCCGGTTCCGAGGCTGAGACAATCAGGGAGGTCATGGATTATTCTTATGTTGACGGCATACAAAATCTCCTTGGGGAAGAAGCAATCCGCCCCGGGTTCTGGGAGGGTTTTGAAATGCTGATGCTTGTAGACGGCCGCATCCAAAAATTGCCGCTTGATCAGTGGATCGCGAGGGTTGAAGATCAAAAGGCACAAAATCTCCAGCACGAGCATTCTGTCCGTGCAAATTACCTTGATATCCATGTGACCGGCACTGCGGCCTCCGTTGCTCTTGAGCTCTGGCGGGGGGACGAACAATTATTCACCGACTACTTCCAGCTTTACAAATTTGATGACGGGTGGAAAATAGTGAGCAAGATTTTCCATCGACATTAGCAATCACTCTGATTCTGCGCCGCCTTTATTTTGCGGCATTGATTACTAACGGTGATCCTCAAAGTTCACTGCCGGGCAGATAATAAGTGCGGCAAGGAACCTTACTTTCCGATGCAGAAGTTTTTGAAAATGTTGCCCAGGATCTCGTCGGTGGTTATCTCTCCGGTTATTTCCCCAAGGTAATGGAGAACATCCCTTATATCCATGGCAAGAAGATCGCCGGGAAGATGGTTGTCAAGGCCTCCCGAGGCCCGGAGCAAGGCTTCCCGGGCCTGTTTGAGCGCATGGTAATGGCGGGCATTTGTCACTATGACGCCGTCGCCTGCCGGCTTTGATTCCTGTATTATGCCAAC
>SKQJ01000031.1 GCA_007119075.1 Bacteroidales bacterium
AGCTGACGGCCGGCAAAGCCCGGGACGGTGCGGGAGAGAATCCTGCAGCGGCTTTAACAAAATTTAGGATTATTTATTGATGATTTAATTAACAGAATTTCTGATAATTAGGCTGTCAAAACCATGAACTTGCATTGTCATCATACAAACACATTTGCTTAACCGTCGTTTATAACATTGCTAATGCTAAATTTGTATCTCCAAATACGGTTTATTCAGGCAATTACTAATAAAAGCTAAAACCATTAAACCTTTTTTGCTTTTTTGCATCATAAGCGATCAGTTTAATATTTAATTGCATACTTAATTTTTTTACACTCATTCTCATGACCAGAAGGAAAAAATTCAAAGCACTTCTCTATACCGTTATTATAGTGGCTGTGCTGGGAATTATCATTTATCCCAAGATCAAGCCCCTTTTTGCCGGCAACAGCAGCTCCCCCGGAATGAATCCTTCCCAGCCGAGAGGTCCGCAGGCGCTGAATGTTCAGGGACTGGTCGTTACCCCCAGGAACCTTAGTGAAATTATCAATAGCACCGGAACCCTTATGTCGGATGAAGAGACAGATCTTTCATTTGAAACTTCGGGAAGGATTGTTGCTATCCTTTTTGAAGAAGGGACCCATGTCCGCCGGGGAGATCTTATGGCAAAGATCAATGACCGGCCTTTGCAGGCACAGCTGCAAAGGCTCCAGGCCCAGAAGAGGCTGATTGAGGAGAGGGAATTCCGTCAGAGGAGCCTTCTTGAAAGGGATGCAATCAGCCAGGAAGCGTATGATCAGGTCGTTACCGAACTTCAGGTAATAGAAGCTGACATTGCCCTTATGGAGGCAAGGATTGCCGAAACCGAGTTGCGGGCCCCGTTTGACGGGATCGTAGGTCTGAGGCGGCTCAGTGAAGGAGCTTATGTGAATCCGAATTCCCCGATTGCTAGACTGGTGAAAAACAAGCCGCTTAAAATAGAATTTTCGGTGCCCGAGAGGTATGCGGGAGAGATTTCTCCGGGCTTTCCGATAAACTTCAGGGTAGACGGGCGCAATGATACTTTCAGTGCAAGGGTATATGCCGTCGATCCAAAAATAAACGTAGGAACCCGCACAGTAATGGTCAGGGCCATGTATCCCAATACAAATGAAGAACTCAAACCAGGACGGTTTACCGGGATCACCCTTCAGCTTTCGGAAACTGATAACGCCATTGCAATTCCCACCGAGGCCGTTATTCCCGAAATGGAAGGAGAAAAGGTTTTTGTTTACAGATCAGGGCTGGCCCAGCAAAAATACGTCACACTGGGTCTGCGCACAGAATCCCATGTTGAAATAACCGGGGGACTGGAGTTTGGCGATACCCTGCTGACTTCGGGAGTTATGCAGCTACGGCCCAACATGCCTGTCAGCATCTACTTGTTTAATGATAATGGCAATTAAAAACAAACTGAGATGAGCCTGTCTGAACTTAGCATAAAAAGACCCGTGCTGGCATCAGTATTCACGCTGCTGATAATCCTTTTCGGGGCAATCGGGATGACTTTCCTGGGAGTCAGGGAATTTCCCAGCGTCGACCCCCCCATAATCAACGTGCGGGCATCATACCCGGGAGCCAATTCCGATGTTATCGAAACCCAGATAACCGAACCTCTCGAACAATCTATAAATGCCGTTCCCGGCATAAGGTCGCTTACAAGCGTGAGCCGGCAGGGGAGCAGCAGCATCACCGTTGAATTCGAGCTGAGCGTGGATATGGAAACCGCCGCCAATGACGTGCGTGACAAGGTGGCACAGGCCCAGAGGCTGCTGCCGCGTGATGCCGATCCGCCGGTAGTGGCCAAGGCAGATGCAGATGCAAGTCCCATTATGTTCATCAATGTTCAGAGCGCAGAACGTTCTTTGCTTGAACTTTCAGAGATCGCCGATCTTACCCTTAAGGAACAATTACAGACTATCGACGGGGTCAGTGCAGTACTGATCTGGGGTGAAAAGCGCTGGGCAATGAGATTGTGGCTTGATCCCGTCAGGCTTGCCGGTTACGGCCTGACGCCGCTTGATGTGCGCAATGCCATACAGCGGGAAAATGTCGAGCTGCCGGCCGGAAGCATAGAAGGCAACACCACCGAACTCACCATCAGGACACTCGGACTGATGTCAACCCCCCGTGAGTTCAATGACATGGTCATTTACCAGTCGGGCGACCAGATCGTAAGATTTTCCGATGTCGGACGGGCCGAACTGGGACCTGAAGACATCAGGGGAATTATGAAAAGGGATGACATCCCCATGGTGGGGACGGCAATAGTTCCCCAGCCCGGATCAAACCACATCGAGATCGCCGATGAAGTATATCGCCGTCTGGCAATGATGGAACGGGATCTTCCCGACGATGTCATCATTGATATAGGATTCGACAATACGCAGTTTATACGCTCATCCATTATGGAGGTGCGAAACACTATTTTTATCGCCTTTTTCCTTGTGGTAATCGTGATTTTCTTTTTTTTGAGGGACTGGCGGACCACCGTAATACCGATCATGGTAATACCGGTTTCCCTTATAGGTTCATTTTTTATAATGTACCTGGCCGGTTTTACGATAAACGTCCTCACCCTTCTTGCTATAGTTCTCGCCATCGGACTGGTGGTTGATGATGCCATTGTGATGATGGAAAATATATACACCAAGATCGAGCAGGGAATGCAGCCCGTCCAGGCCGGACTGCAGGGCTCAAAAGAGATCTTCTTTGCCATTATTGCCACCACGATCACCCTTATAGCGGTCTTCTTCCCGATAGTGTTCATGGAAGGGATGACCGGCCGGCTTTTCAGGGAATTCAGCATCGTCATAGCCGGGGCGGTTGCAATATCATCCTTCGTGGCTCTCTCCTTTACTCCGATGCTGGCAACAAAAATGCTAAAGCCCAGGAAAAAGCAGCATGGAAAATTTTACCAGTCCACCGAAAGGTTTTTTGAAAACCTCAACAGCCGTTATAAAAACTCGCTCGATGCCTTTTTAAAACGCCGCAGCCTCACCTTTTTGATAATCGGCGTATCTGTCGTCCTGATAGGCCTGCTGTGGGTAGTCATCCCTTCGGAAATGGCCCCGCTGGAGGACCGGTCCCAGGTGATCGTGAATATTTCCATGCCTGAAGGGGCGACATATGAAATGTCACTGGCCTTTAATGACGAAATTGCCCGGACTGCAGAAGAAATTGTGCCCGAAAATGAACGCCGGGGCATACTTGCCCTTACACGCGGCACCTGGAGCTTTGTCAGGGTCCTGCTCAGGCCGCCCGGCGAGCGTGACAGGAGCCAGATGGAAATTGCCAGGGACCTGACTTCCGAGGTGAGGCAAAAAACAATGGGAATGGCAAGGGTGATGCAGCAGTCAACCTTTGGAGGCCGAAGGTCCGGTCTTCCGGTACAGTATGTGCTGCAGGCAACCAGCATTGACAAACTCAGGGAAGTTCTTCCTGAATTCATGGATAAAGTCAACGAGAGCCCTGCATTCCAGATGGCCGACGTTAACCTCAAGTTTACCAGGCCCGAGCTGAGGATACACCTTAACAGGGAAAAAGCTGTGCTTATGGGCGTATCTACCCAGAACATCGGGCAGACATTGCAGCTTGCGCTCAGCGGGCAGCGATTCGGCTATTTTTTCATGAATGGCAAACAGTACCAGATCCTTGGAGAAATGCAGCGAACCAACCGTAATACGCCTTTAGACCTGAAGTCGCTCTACGTAAGAAGCAATGCCGGCGATATGATCCAGCTGGACAATCTTGTCACCCTGGTGGAGGATACCGCGCCTCCTCAGCTTTACAGGTATAACAGGTTTGTCTCTGCAACCATCACGGCAGGATTGGCCGATGGATGGACTATTGGTCAGGCACTCGATGAAATGGACCGGATTTCCGATGAAGTTCTCGACGATACTTTCAGGACAGCACTGGCAGGAGACTCCAAGGATTTCAGGGAAAGCGCATCAAGCCTTATGTTTGCCTTTCTGCTTGCCCTGGTTCTTATATTCCTTGTACTTGCCGCACAGTTTGAAAGCTTCAAAGACCCCCTCATAGTAATGATGACTGTGCCCCTTGCCCTTACCGGGGCCCTGATATTCATGTGGTATTTCAACATAACCATGAATATCTTCAGCCAGATAGGCATCATAATGCTCATAGGTCTCGTATCAAAGAACGGAATACTCCTGGTTGAATTTGCCAATCAGAGGAAAAAGGCCGGAATGAAAAAAATGGACGCCATCAAATATGCCGCTGCTGCGCGGTTCAGGCCAATCCTTATGGTCAGCATCTCAACCATACTCGGCATACTGCCTCTTACCCTGGGACTCGGCGAAGGTGCCGCGAGCCGCATATCAATGGGTGTGGCTGTTATCGGGGGACTGCTGGTTGCAACTTTCCTTACCCTTTACGTTGTGCCCGCTATTTATTCATATATCTCAAGTGAAACAAAGGTCAATGAAAATGAAGCTACATCATCTGCTGCTGCTTAACCTTATCATCATCATAAACGTAACTGATAGCAACGGACAGGAAGCATACGAATTAAGTGAGTTTATAAGCGAGGGGCTGGAAAACAATTATTCCCTGAAAATAACCCGGAACCGGCAGGCGATTCTGGAAAACAACGTAACCCTGGGAAATGCAGGCTTTTTGCCGGTGCTGGATCTCAGCACCAGGCATTCGGGCAACGTGACAAGCACCAGGCAAACTTTTACCGACGGCGGGACCGCCAGCACTTCCGGAATATACAATACCAGCACCAATGCCGGTCTCGACCTGAGGTGGAATCTTTTCAGCGGGTTCCGGGTCCGGACCACTTACAGCAGACTTGAAGAGCTCAGGGCACAGGGCGAATTGCTCACCAGGCTGGCCATCGAGCAATTCATTGCCCGGACAACCAGCGAGTACTACAATTTCATTACTCAAAGCCGCCAGCTTACAAACCTGGAGTATTCGGTTTCTCTTTCGAGGGAAAGATACCGGATAGACCAGGAAAGATACCAGATAGGTTCCGGCTCGCGTTTGCAGATGCTTCAGTCCCGCGTGTTCCTGAATGCCGACAGTTCCAGGTTTGCCCGTCAGCATGAGGTGGTAAGGGCTTCCCTTATACGATTGAACGAGCTTATAGGAGCCGATGATTTCGAGGTGCTGATTTCTGTTGAAGATACCCTTATCCTCGTAAATACGGACCTGTTCCTTGACGATCTCATGGCATCCATGAACGAAAATAATACCAGCCTGTTGATTGCTTCGTCCGATCAGGCCGTTTCTGAGCTGGACAGGCGGCTGATCGAATCCAGGACCTATCCTTTTGTGACTTTCAATACCGGTTACGGCTATACGTTCAATACCTTTCAGGCCGGGGCCCTGCAGCACCAGCAGGCCATTGGGATGAATTACGGCCTCACGGTAGGCATCAATCTCTTTGATGGTTTTAACCGGCGAAGGGAGATCGGAAATGCCCGTATCGAGATCGACAACAGGGAGCTTGCCTATCAGCGCACCCTTCAGGAGGTAAGTGCCGATCTGGTTACCATATTCAGGACATATGAAAATAATCTCAGGCTGCTGGAAATGGAATATGAAAACCTTGAGACGGCAAGGGAAAACATGGAGATTGCCCTGGAGCGCTACATGCTTGGAGCCCTTTCCGGCATTGAGCTGCGCGAAGTGCAGGTAAGCCTGCTGGACGCTGAAGAGCGGCTGCTTGGTATACAGTATCAGGCAAAACTTGCCGAGATATCACTCCTGCAGATCTCGGGCCGCATCATGGAATACATATAATTCATCCTGAAACGATCAGTTGACCCCTCGGCTTTTCCGGTCACAACATGATTCATGCAATAGCCGGATAAAAACGGTCAAACCCTTTATTTTCCGGCGCTGCCAGGGGTCAAACACGAGCTGTGCCGGCAACAGATCTCATATATTCTTCAACAGCTGATTTTCAGGGTTATTCTCTATGGCTTGGTCAAAAGATTCCATGACGCTTTTTAGCCTGGTGATCTCTTTGGTATGGCGGGCAAAAAGAAAATCCAATCCACGATTATCCAGTTTATCGGTCACGTATTTAACCGTGATCTTGTTTATATCGACGGCCGGCTGATATGCTGCTTCCCTTATGCTGTCGGTCCGCACCTCCGACAGTATCCTCACTTCTACAAGATCATTCAGAATATCCCTTGTAAGGCGTATCGGCAGCCTGAGCTTCTTGCTTATCTGCCTGGCCGTGATGGGGGGAATGCCGTTTTCGAAGTTTCTTACCAGCAGATGAGTGATATATAAAGTAATAAGACGCCGGTTCCTTTCACTCATATTCAGAGACTCGGTCTCATATTCATACTGTTCGATATTCTGGTTGGCAAATGCCAGTTCGGCACCGAAAAGAACTATCACCCAGCTTATCTGCATCCAGAACATCAGAAGCGGCAGTGCCGCAAAGCTGCCGTATATGGCACTATACCTGGAAACTCCCACCTGGAAATAAACATAACCGTATTGCACCAGCTGAAAAACCGTTCCGGCAATTATCCCGGCAATGAGGGCAGAGGTGAATTTCACCCTGGTATTGGGCATAACAATATAGATAACGGTGAGCATTATCCAGACAAGGAAGAAGGGAACCAGTCTGAGGAAGGTGACTATAAGGGGACTGAAAAACCCCAGCAGCCTGATCTGCAGGGTGAGCTCTTCGATCTGGGTTGTCAGGAATACGGTTACAATATTCGAAAGGATCACAAAGAAGGGTGCTATCAGCATGATCGCAAAATAATCGGTAAACTTTCTGGAAAAGCTTCTCTCCTTTCCGACCTGCCATATCTCGTTGAATGATTCTTCAATGTGACCCAGCACCTTCATCACGGTGAAGAAAAGAATTCCAAGACCGACTCCGGCCATAATTCCCCCCTGGGTGGTTTCCAGTAGAGATTCTGAGAACTCCAGTAAAAAGTCAAGCACATCTTCTCTTCCGATGAAGGCCTGTTCCAGCTGGGCAACAAGGTATTCCTGCAGGCCGAAACCTGTTGCGATCCCGAAAGCCATAGCTATTACGGGCACAAGGGAAAGAAGGGAAAAAAAAGTGAGTGCCGAAGCCCTCAGGTATATATTGTCTTCGGTAAGGCCTCTCACTGCCACCATAAACACCTGAAGCTGCCTTATGAAGAAAGCCTTCAGGGGAGATAATTCATCCAGGGGAACCTGCCAGAGGTCCTTCTTCAGGAAAACCATGAACCTGCTTATCTTTGCCTTATTGACCATATTAAAGTATTTCAGCCTTTGCCGGAAAAAAGCTTGCGGTACAGAGCGGGAGAAGATATCCGTCAGAACTGGCTCCGGGATGAGTATTATTGCATTACCGGGTTTATTTCAGTTTCTTCAGTGCGTTTTCAATTCTGGAAAATGCTTCCTTCAGCCGATCATCGCTTGTGGCAAACGAGATCCTGATATGATTCGGAGCGCCGAAGGCTTCCCCGGGGACAGCAGCCACATGAGCATGTTCAAGGAGAAAGAGGCAGAAATCATTGTCGTTCTCAACAACATTCCCCCCGGCGCTTAGTCCGCAGAAACTGCCGATATCGGGAAAAATATAGAACCCTCCGCCTGGCCTGGAGACCTTCATGCCCTCGATTTTTCCGGCAAGTTCCATCACCAGATCACGCCGGCGCAGAAAAGCCCTGTTCATATCGACAGTGTATGATTTGTCACCCGTAAGCGCTGCCACTGCGGCCTTCTGGGAAATTGACGAGGGACCGGAAGTAAACTGTCCCTGGAGCTTGCTGCAGGCATCTACGATCCATTGGGCGGCAGCCATATATCCGATCCTCCATCCGGTCATGGCATAGGCTTTTGAAACTCCGTTTATAACGACTACCCGGTGATGTATCCCGGTGAAGCTTGCTATGGATTCGTGTTTTCCTGAGAAGTTTATATGTTCGTATATCTCATCGGTAATTACAAAGATATCCGGGTGCCTGGCGAGGATGTCGGCAAACCGGCCAAGCTCTTCCCTTGTATATACTGTGCCAGTGGGATTATTCGGCGAACACAGAAGCAGGGCCCGGGTTTTCGGAGTTATTGCCTTTTCCAGCTGTTCAGGAGTGATTTTAAAATCATTTTCGATTTTCGAATCAAGCACCACATTGGTGCCTCCGGCCAGTTTTACCAGTTCAACATAGGTAACCCAGTAAGGGGCGGGCACAATGACCTCATCGCCTTCATCGACCAGTACCATCAACGCATTGGCCAGGGAATGCTTGGCCCCGTTTGATGCAATTATATTGGCAGGTCCGTAAACCAGGCCGTTTTCATCGAGGAATTTCTGTGAAATCGCCTTTTTGAGATCCGGATACCCCCCTACAGGCGAATAGAATGAAAAATTATCGTCAATCGCTTTTTTTGCTGCCTCCTTTACATGTGGTGGCGTAGGGAAATCGGGCTCGCCCACGCTGAGGTTTATTATATCTATACCCTGGGCCTGCAAGTCCCTGCTTTTCTGGTTCATAGCCATTGTCTGCGAATCGGCAAGCTTCCTGATCCTTTCTGATAAATGCTCCATAATGTGGTTAATATGTTGAATGTTATAGTAATAAATGGATTTAAACTATTGTTCTGCCAGGGGCAGTGTCTGCAATCTTCGTATTCTTATATTAATATTATTAAATATATAGCGATGTGGTTAAGTGTCATGAAGAGCAAAAGAACAAAAAAACAATCAAATCCGTGTACCTTAAAATTAGAAAAATATTGGGTGATGTAGGCAATTGTGGGAAAAAAAATAATTATTATTGCATAATAAAGCTGCACCCATGGCAAATTTTCTTGAAATTTTAAAATATACACTGCCTGCCCTCATAGTATTTTTTACTGCCTACCTCCTTATCAGGAAATTTCTGGAAAATGACCGGAAACTTAAGAAAATAGACCTGTTGTATAAAAATGATCAGTATATTCTTCCGATCAGGCTGCAGGCCTATGAACGGCTGGTTTTATTCCTGGAAAGGATCTCCCCTGAATCTCTTCTGATGAGAATCAACCGCCAGGGGATGACGAGCAAGCAGCTTCATTCTGAACTGCTGGCCGTTATAAGGGCTGAATTTGAACATAATCTCACCCAGCAGATATATGTCAGCAGGGAAGCCTGGGAAATAGTTAAAAATGCCCGCTCAAACCTTGTGAAAATCATCAATGAGGCAGCAAAATCGATCGAACCCGATTCTCCTTCGCTGAAGCTGAGTCAGACAATACTCGAGGAGATAATCGAAAAGGAAGCTTCACCTGCTGATGTTGCTATTGATTTCATCAAAAAGGAGATCAGGGAACTGTTCTGAACGGCAAAAAGCCATAGCGGCATGATCCCTACCTTATACCGATATAATAGATATAGCCGGCACTTATATTAAGATTGTAATTCCGGGGATTGTGCCCCGGCAGATCATCAATTTTCAAAAGCCCCACCGAGACTCCGGAGGTAACAATGAAATCGAAATTTTCGTAAAGCCTGATCATCATGCCGCCGCCGGCCATTAGTCCATAATCAAAAGGCCTGAACCGGGCGGTGACTTTTTCATTCACCGTATCCGGACGTCCTTCGGCAAAACCCACGCCCTTCCGGGAGGCGCTGATAAGGCGGGAAGCATAGGCACCGGCGGTGATAAATAACTGCGGATCATCTCCTGCAACCATCTTAAAATATACCGGGAGTGTAAGGTAGTTCAGGTTTGTTGCAATGTCGAACACAGGGTCTGCGCCCCCCTTTTGTTCAAAAACAAGAGCGGTTTCGGCCGATTTTGTATTGCTCAGAGAATAATTGCCCGAAAGCGCGGCCCGGGCTCCAAAGTTTCTTGCATGACTGACATAGTCGGCCGAGGAACGGATCCCCGCCATGGTCATTCCCGCATCCAGGCCGATATAACGGAACCGGGAATGCTTCTGTGCCTGTGCTCCGGGAAGGGCTAAAATAAGGATTGCGGCAATGAGAAATATCACTTTCCGGCTCATAATCTGAACTTAATACACATAAAAGTAGACAAATCCGGAATAAAAAAAACAGTCCGCCAGAAAAAATTGACGGACTGCCAGCAAATTTGCAGCGTTTCCCGTATTACATCAGGTCGATGCTTCTTTTTACGAACCTTGAAAGATCCTCGCCTTTGAGCATATTGTTTGACAGAAGGGCAAGATCAATCAATTGCCTTATCAGCTTGTTGTCCAGGGCCACTTTTTTAAGGACGTTCTCCCTTTTTGTCTCCAAGTCGCCCAGTTTTTTGTCAAGGTCGGTTAATCTGTCCTTGTCCGCCTGTGCTATTTCTTCATCCTTTTTATCGCGGTTGGCCTTTTCCAGTTCCTCCCTGGCCGTTTTGACGGGATTGATCTTTTCGCTGATTTTTTCGAGCTCTTTGCCGGCAGATTTATCTTTCTCCCCGGCCAGCTTAATGATCAGGGGGTGATTGGTATTGACAACAAGGTTGAAGCTATCGGGCATTTCACCATAAAATCCCATTCCTCCTCCCATTTCCGACATGTCTTTCATTCTTCTCATGAATTCGGATTGAGTTATCACAACGGGATTGTCATTTTCGCTCATAGCCTCAAAAGTGACGTTAAACATGGGCTTTTCCGGCAATACGCTCCTGAAACAAACAGCCAGGTCGTTTTGCTGTTCGGCCGGAAGCATCGAATCAGTTTTTTCCTCTTTAAGGATAAGCTTGTCGATTACATCGGCATCAACCCTGACAAAACGTGTATCCTTGAATTTGGTTTCAAGATGATTTATAAAATGGATATCCAGCTGACCGTCCATGATAAGAACGTCATATCCCCTGGATTTTGCAGTTTCAATGAATGAATATTGTTTTTCCCTGTCGGTCGAATAAAGGTATATGAGACTCTTGTTCTTGTCTGTCTGATTTTCTTTGATCAGTTTCGGGTATTCATCGAAAGTAAAGTATTTGCCGTCCGTATTTTTGAGCAACGCGAATTTCTGTGCCCTTTCATAGAATTTTTCATCGCTTATCATGCCATACTCTATGAATATCTTCAGGTCATCCCATTTTTTCTCGAACTCCTCCCTGTCCTTTTTAAAAATATCCATGAGACGGTCTGAAACTTTTTTGGTTATATGCGACGATATCTTCTTGACGTTGGCATCACTCTGCAGGTAGCTCCTGGAGACGTTAAGCGGTATATCCGGAGAATCGAGCACGCCATGAAGGAGAGTGAGAAATTCGGGCACAACGCCTTCAACCGAATCAGTTACAAATACCTGGTTTGAATACAGCTGGATCTTGTTCTTCTGGATCTCGACATTGCTTTTTAGTCTGGGAAAATAAAGGATTCCTGTCAGATTAAACGGATAGTCGACATTCAGATGAATATGGAAAAGGGGGTTTTCGTTCATAGGGTATAATTCCCGGTAGAAATTGTCATAATCATCCGGTTTCAGGTCGGCAGGTTTTTTGGTCCATGCGGGTTCTGTATTGTTTATTATCCTGGGCTTGCCGGTTTCCACTTCCTTGCCGTCTTTCCATTCCTTTTCCGTGCCGAAGGCAATAGGAACGGGCAGGAATTTGCAGTATTTTTTCAGAAGACTGAATATCCTGTTTTCTTCGAGAAATTCTTTTGAATCATCCGATATATAGAGAACGATATCGGTGCCGGACTCAGTCTTGTCTATATCCTCGAGGGTGTAGCGGGGGCTGCCATCGCAGCTCCATTTTACAGCCTGTGCATTTTCCTGGTATGACCGGGTGTAGATTTCCACCTTATCTGCAACCATAAAGGAAGAGTAAAAACCAAGCCCGAAATGGCCGATAATAGCGTCAACCTTGTCCTTGTATTTTTCCAGGAAATCTTCGGCGCTGGAAAATGCAATCTGGTTAATATATTTTTTTATTTCATCGGCCGTCATTCCGATTCCCCTGTCGGATATTGTCAGGGTCTTTTTCTTGCTGTCATGGCTGATTCGGATTGTAAGGTCGCCGAGCTCTCCTTTGTAATCGCCGACCGACGCCAGGGTTTTCAGCTTCTGGGTAGCGTCAACAGCGTTGGAGACAAGTTCCCGGAGAAAAATTTCATGGTCTGAGTAAAGAAATTTCTTGATTATGGGAAAAATATTCTCAGTTTTTACATCAATCTTACCTTTTTGCATTTCTGGATGGTTTTTAGGTTAAACACTGCTTTGAAAACTGCTAGTTATTTTCAAAGCCTGTGCCAAAGCCGATACCTGACAAATAGTCACTGCCACCAGGTCCTCTTCCGTTTCCCGGATCAAGGCCTCCAGTCCACATCCGGCTGATGCACCCACCTTCCTCTTTCAAACCGCAGTCCGTCGTACGAAAAAACGGGTCCGTAATAACGGTACTGGCCCCTCAGGCGGGGTGAACCGGGTGCAAGATGGTCATAAATTATCATGTCTCTTTCGGGCACATACCTGAGCAGCATAACAGCCCTGGCAGAAAATTCGAAAATCACCCTGTGCCTTATCCCGTCACGAAACTGGAACAAGGGTGCGCCCAGAACGGGAGAGCCTTCATAGAATGTCAGTACATCGACAATTTTGATATTGGAAAAAACATCATTGAAATCAAATCCTATCAATGTATAATACGTGCGGCCGGAATAAACGACATCGTGTACCTGGTAATAAAGTGCTCCGTACCAGTTATCCGGCTCAAATACCCGGCTTTCAAAACCGGATCTCTCTTCTCCCTGTTCCAGGGGATACAGGCTTATTGAGTCGTTTTTCCTGTATTGAATGTATCCTGAATATCTGTGATCTGCCGGGGAATTGGAATAGTTCCATGTAAAAATCCTGAGCCGGTTATCTCGTGAGGCAATCCGGCCAAGGGAACCAAGCGAATCAAAGGGGTATTCAAATGAATCCTCGCGGAGCAACACCCTGCCGAGAATATCTGTGATATTGCCGTTTATTTCCTTCCGTTCATCCGGTGTTCCGGCTGAGAAAAGTTCACTGAAAAGCAATTTCAGAGAATCCTCGGCAGCAGGCATATTGATCCCGGCATTCAGCGATGCGCCGGCCGCAGGACTCACTGCAGGCAAACCACCGGTCAATATCAGAGTAAAAAGTTTAAATGCCACAAGATATGACAGCATGGAGACAAAATTAAAAAATTCAGTATGCCATCAAAGTAAACGGAAAATTTTTAATAATATTTAGAACCTCCGGAAAAACCCGTCAGGCTTTGGCAGGCAAAATAACATGATATAATCGTAGTGTCTGCTATGTGTTTGACTCATGAAATATTATACATATATTCATATTTTTTAGTTATCTTTGCTGATCAAAATTAAATGCATGAACATCAGATCAGGTATTAAAAGAATTCTGACCCTGCGCCTTCTGCTTGGCCTGCTGATAGGCGGCACACTTGGCTTTGCCTGGTATTATTTTATCGGCTGCAATTCAGGCGGATGCTCTATTACATCCAATCCCTACAGGATCACGGCTTTTGGCATGCTGTTCGGAGCACTGATTCTCAGCAAATAAGCATACGGCAAACCTCACGCTCTTTTTACCGAATCAAGCAGTATCCTGCACGCGGTTTCTATCTCGCTGTCACTGATGGTAAGCGGTGGCGAGATGCGCAGACAGTTTTCATTGAACAGGAACCATTCGGTAATGGCGCCGCCTGCGATACAGGCTGAGACTGCCTTTCTGGTCTTCGCCGGATTATCCAGTTCCACTGCCATTAAAAGGCCCTGCCCCCTGACATTTCTTATTTCATCATGCACAAGCAATTCCCGGAACTTCGCTCCTGCCCGGGCGGCCTTTTTGACGAGATCGTTGCCTGTAATATAATCTATCGATGCAAGTCCGGCGGCACAGGATACCGGGTGTCCGCCGAAGGTGGTGATGTGCCCCAGGGCCGGATTGCTGCTAAGGGATCCCATTATCTCCCGCGAAGAAATAAAGGCGCCCAGGGGCATTCCTCCCCCAAGGCTTTTGGCAAGCAAAAGTATGTCGGGATAAACCGAATAGCGGTCCATCGCAAAAAGTTCTCCCGTCCTTCCGAATCCTGTCTGAATCTCGTCGAAGATCAAAAGGGCGCCTTCCCGTTTACATTTATCGCTCAACTTACCAAGGAAATCATCGCCGGGTATTATGACACCGGCTTCGGCCTGAACAGGCTCAACCAAAACACAGGCGGTAGACCGGGATATCTCCTCCAGCTGTTCTTCACGGCCGAATTCGATCTGTCTTACAGACGGCATAAGGGGCCTGAATGCCCTTTTCAGGCTCTCATTGCCCGTTACGCTCAATGCCCCGATAGTACTGCCGTGATAGGCATTTCTAAAGCTGATTACCTCATGGCGGCCTGTATGCCTGCGGGCAAGTTTTATCGATCCCTCTACTGCTTCGCTTCCGCTGCATGTGTAGTAAACAGAGTTAAGGTTCACGGGAAGCAGGCTGCATAATTTTTCCGCAAGCTGCACCTGCGGCTTTTGAATGAATTCTCCGTAAACCATCAGGTGCATGTGCTTGTCGAGCTGCTCTTTGACGGCCTTGATCACCATGGGGTTGTTGTGTCCTATATTGCTTACCGAAACCCCGGCAACAAGATCGAGGTATTTCCTGCCATCGGAAGAATAAAGCCAGCATCCCGAGGCCTTTTCGATTTCCAGGCCAATAGGTGCGGCAGATGTTTGAGCCATAAGCTCAAAAAACAACTGGCGGGTGGAGTGCATACGAAAAAAGTTACTTGATCATCAGGTTCAGGTCATCCATGAGTTTATCCTTGTAGGATTTGCCGATTGGAATTGACTTGATTCCGCCTTCAATGGGAATGACAATTGAATTGTCTTCAATCAGGTTGATACTGCTGGTATTAACAATGTATGACCGGTGAACCCTTGAGAATTTTGATACGGGCAATTTTTTTTCTATGGACTTCATTGTAAAATGGATCGTGAATTTATCATCGAAAGTGTTCACGATCACATAATTTTCAAGGGCTTCAACCCACAGAATATCATCATAGTTTAGCTTGATCAGGGAAGAATTCTTTTTAATGAAAATTTCATTTTTGCCTTCCGGGACCACCGAGTTTTTGACGAAATTGCTGTATGCCTTGTCCGCAGCCCTGAAAAAGCGGCTGTATGCAATCGGTTTCAGAAGATAATCGGTAACGTCATATTCAAATGCCTGAACAGCATACTGCTCCTTGGAAGAAATAATGATTATCTGAGGAGGGTTTTTCAGTGTCTTCAGGAATTCAATACCCGACATCTCAGGCATTTCAATGTCCAGGAATATCAGATGTATTTCATTTCCTGCCTTGAACAGAGTGATCGCATCGACGGCGTTATCAAACGAGTCGATGTGGTTCAGGAAATCAGTCTTATTGATAAACTCTTTTATAATCCGTCTGGAGAGCTTATCGTCATCAATTACTATACAATTCATTTCCAAAACAAATCAATTATTCAAACTGTTTCCGATCTTCAAGCAATCTGTTGCCCCTGTATAAATGGTTCCATTTGAACTTTAACCGGATGAACAACAGATTATAGTTGATAAAATTACGTTTTATTTTGATAAAAGTCAAACATGCCGGCGATTCAATTATAAAATTTATTGTGACATTATTCCTTATTGCCATATATTTCTACCCCTGCGGCACATAATTAAATATTTCCCGGTCAATTTTCATAGCGGGCAAGGTACGATCCTTATTTCTGAAAAAGCCGCCAAAATCAGAAGCCCTGTGATGTTTGACCCGTTTTGTCGTGGTTTTCAAGCTATATTTTTCCGTAAAAATCTTTTTCGATCAGATCAGAGCCTTTTATGGATTTGCGAAGCCAGTCAAGCTTTATCGCGAGTTTCTCTTCATCGCTCAATTGCCACCGGATATTGCCTTGAATCAGTTTCATACGCAGATCATACAATATTATCCCGGCAGATACAGAGACATTAAAGCTCTCTGTGAAGCCAAACATTTCTATTCTTAAAAATTCATCGGCTTCTTTGAGAATATCGTCCGACAGCCCATCTTTTTCCGTGCCGAATATTAGTGATACCGGGCCCTTCTTGAGATCAAGCTCTGACAGACTGACACTTTTCCGGTGTGGTGTGGTTGCAACTATGCGGTATCCCTTCGAACGAAGTCCGCCGAACAGCCTGTTAAAATCATCATCCGGATCTTTATAGCGGTTAATGGTCAGCCAGTTTGATGCACCCAGGGCAATTTCAGGGTTAATATCAAATATGTTCTTTCTTTCAATAATGTGAAAATCCTGTATTCCGAAGCAATCACAGGTACGCACCAGTGCGCTCGCATTATGGCTTTGATAGATGTCTTCACACACAAGGGTGATGTATCTGGTGCGGTTTTCAAGCACCTTTTCAAAATTTTGAAGTCTCCGTGCCTTAACAAAGCCAGACAGATAGCTAACAAGTTCGGCCGACATTTAACCAGTTATCAGGGTCAGAATTTTCAGCAAAATTATAAAATAAAAAAAGGAGCCCGATCAGACTCCTTAATTATTCATATTTCCTGTAGACTATTGAATTGCCTGGTTTAGCTCGCTGCCTGGCTTGAATTTGACAACTTTTTTCGCGTCAATAGTAATAGGTTGACCTGTCTGGGGATTCCTTCCTGTCCTGGCATTACGTTCTGATACTGAATATGAGCCAAAGCCGACCAGAGCTACACGATCACCTTTTTTTAGAGCATCAGTTGTAATTTCAATGTAAGCATCCAAAGCTTTTTTTGCATCGGCTTTGGTCAGGCCAGCGCTAGCTGACATTGCATCGATAATTTGTGCCTTGTTCATAATAAATTAATTTAGGGTTAAAAAATAATGAAATCCTTTCAGTGTAGACAAATATATTGAATTTATTGGGCTTCACAAATTTCACCGGTAAAAAAAACAACAAATATTGATGAATTCCTTGTTTTTATTAATAAAATCGGGGTTTTGCAGGTCTAAAGCGCATTTATGCCTACCTGGAAATTATCTCTGAAAGCCTTTAATGACGGCATAAACGCAGATTTTGCCATCAAATTTCGATATAAATGATCAGTAACGGAGAAAAAAGTTATATTTTTGCAGCGGAGAAATGGCAGAGTGGTCGAATGCGGCGGTCTTGAAAACCGTTGTTCCGTTACCGGAACCGGGGGTTCGAATCCCTCTTTCTCCGCCAGGATTAAAACCGGATTGTTATAGCCACCGTTGCAGCCGGTTTATAAAAAATGCAGAAGCATTGTCTTCTGCTTTATTTTTAGCCGGTCTGATAATTTTCGGTTGGAAATTTGCAATCAAGGAGAGATGCCGGAGTGGTCGAACGGGGCGGTCTCGAAAACCGTTGTTCTGCTATCGCGGAACCGAGGGTTCGAATCCCTCTCTCTCCGCCAAAGATTTATAAAAAACCACGCCATTGCGTGGTTTTTTTTGCAGAACAATCGACGAATAGCTGGCTTTTAAAGGAGATTGGACTGCAA
>SKQJ01000135.1 GCA_007119075.1 Bacteroidales bacterium
GATTCCACCAGGGTGTTTTCCATCCGCAGGTGATCGTTTAAAATGCCGATTACGCTGGAGAGGGGAACGTTCCCTGCCCTTTCGCCGAGACCGTTGACGGTGGTATGGACTCCATGGATCCCGGCTCTGACAGCAGCCATGACATTGGCAGTGGCAAGATCATAGTCATTATGGGCATGGAAGTCAAAATGAACCCCGGGATACCGGCTCACGATGGCGCTGCAGAATTCTTCGGTCTGGTAAGGATTCAGTATCCCAAGAGTGTCGGGCAGCATTATCCTTTTGACGTTCCGGGTAACAAGGTGATCCAGGAACAGGTAGACGTAATCGGGTGAATTGATCATGCCGTTCGACCAGTCCTCCAGGTAAACATTTACCGTCACTCCTCTTTTTTCCGCCTCTTCGATAACATTGTCAATGTCGGCAAAATGCTCTGAGGGCGTTTTTCGCAGCTGGCCTTCAAGATGCTTGAGGGACCCTTTGGTGAGCAGGTTTATCACCCTGGCACCTGCCTCCACCACCCAGTCCAGCGAAAGCGTGCCGTCGACAAAACTGAGTATCTCAACCTTGTCAAGATAGTCCTTCTGTGCAGCCCATTCGGTAATTTTTTTTACCGACCGGAATTCTCCTTCCGATACCCTGGCCGATGCAACCTCTATTCTGTTGATCCTGATCTCATCAAGCAGCATCTGGGCCATGGCAAGCTTTTCGGAATCGTTAAACGAGACTCCCGTTGTCTGTTCCCCGTCTCTCAGGGTAGTATCCATTACTTCAATTCTCATAGTCTTCGTGTTTTATTCCTGTCTTTTTGTATTACTCCATTTTCTTTTCCCATTCCATTATTTCATCCCTCATGCTCATTAAATAATCTATATCGTCATAGCCATTGAGCAAACAATTTTTCTTATATGAATTGATGTCGAATTTTTCCCGGGGACCATCAGGCAGAACAGATATTTCCTGGTTCTCAAGGTCAACTTTGACCCTGGTTGAAGGATCGGCTTCGACCGATTCAAACAGGCGGGCCAGAAATTCTTCGGAAACCTGCACTGTCAGCAGCCCGTTGTTGAGCGAGTTGTTCCTGAAAATGTCGGCAAAAAAGCTTGACACAACGACTTTAAACCCGAAGTCCTTGATAGCCCAGGCGGCATGCTCCCTGCTGCTTCCGCTTCCGAAATTCTTCCCTGTAAGAAGTATCTGGCCGGTATGCCGGCCATTGTTCAGCACAAAATCCTGCCTGGGTTTGCCTGACTTGTCATAGCGCCAGTCCCTGAAAAGGTTTTCGCCAAAACCTTCCCTGGTAGTTGCCTTGAGGAATCTTGCAGGCACGATCTGATCGGTGTCCACATTCTCAATTGGCAGAGGGACACAGGTGGACGTCAGCGTAATGAATTTTTCGATTGGCATATAAATTGGATATTAAATTTGTTTATAAAAATGTCCTCGGATCTGTCACCCGCCCTGTGATTGCCGTAGCTGCGGCGGTAAGGGGGCTTGCCAGCATCGTGCGGGCGCCGGGTCCCTGCCTTCCTTCGAAATTCCTGTTGGATGTGGATACGGCATATTTGCCCTCGGGTATCTTGTCTTCGTTCATGGCAAGGCAGGCGGAACAGCCCGGCTGGCGCATTTCAAAACCGGCAGCTTCCAGTGCCTGCTTTATCCCTTCCTCTTCTGCCTGTTTTTCAACCTGTTTGCTTCCCGGGACAATCCACTCTATCACATCCTCTGCCTTCTTTTTTCCTTTCACAAATGAGGAGAAACTCCGAAGGTCTTCAATTCTTCCGTTGGTGCAGCTTCCCATAAAGACATAGTCTACCTTTTTCCCGATCATTTTCTCTCCCGGGTAGAAATCCATATATTCAAGGGATTTCAGGAAAGAGTTCCTGGATGCGTTATCGATCTCCTCCAGGGAGGGGATCATGCCGCTTATTCCCGTTCCCATACCGGGGTTGGTGCCATAGGTTATCATCGGTTCTATGCCGGCTGCATCAAAATGCAGTTCCTTGTCAAATTCAGCGCCGGGGTCGGAAGGAAGGGCTCTCCAGAACTCGACCTTCTTTTGCCACTCAGATCCGGCCGGGGCATATTCCCTGCCTCGTATATATTCAAAAGTAGTTTCATCGGGAGCGATAAGACCGCCCCTGGCTCCCATCTCTATGCTCATATTGCAGATAGTCATCCGCGCCTCCATAGACAGGTTCCTTATTGCCGAACCGGCGTATTCTACAAAATAGCCGGTTGCCCCGCCGGTTGATATCTGCGAAATTATATAAAGGATTATATCCTTTGAAGTGACTCCTTCCTGAAGAACACCCTCGACATTTATCCGCATGCTTTTGGGTTTGGGCTGCATCAGGCACTGGCTGGCAAGAACCATTTCAACTTCGCTGGTCCCGATACCGAATGCAATGCTGCCAAAGGCCCCGTGGGTCGAGGTGTGGCTGTCGCCGCATACGATTGTCATTCCTGGCTGGGTGATTCCCAGCTCGGGTCCGATAACATGGACTATCCCGTTATAAGGGTGGTTGAGTCCGTACAATTCGATGTCGTTCTCCAGGCAGTTTGTTTTAAGCTTTTCTACCTGGACCCTGCTCAATTCTTCGTGAATGGTCAGATGCTGGTCGATCGTGGGCACATTGTGGTCTGCAGTGGCTATTGTTTTCTCCGGATGGAACACTTCGGCGTTTCGCTGCCTTAGTCCCCCGAAAGCCTGGGGACTGGTGACCTCATGTATGAAGTGCCTGTCTATGTAGAGCACATCGGGCCCGTCGGGTATCGATTTAACCACATGCCTGTCCCATATCTTGTCAAAAATGGTTTTCGTCATTCTATAAAAAATTTATACCGTGTAATTAAGATCATCAGGCTATTTTTCCAAGAGCATCCAGGAACGCTTCCACCGAGGCGGTCACTATGTCGGTGTTGGCAGAAAATCCATAATAAATATCGCCCTTGTGCTCAACCTGAACATGAACCTTTCCGATATCATCGCTTCCCCTGGTAATGGCCTGTATGAGAAACTCTTCCAGCCTGACACGCCTTTTGAGAAGGTTCTTCACGGCGGTGAAGGAAGCATCGATCGGACCGTTGCCCGATGCGGTTTCGGTAAAAACATCGCCCCTGAAGCTGACCTGCACGGTTGCGGTCGGGATTGTTGACTTGCCGCACATTACCTGCAGCGAAACCAGTTCGATCGGCGGTTTTGCCTTCTTTTTGCCATGTCCCGCCAGTATTTCAAGATCCTCATCGCCGATATCCTTTTTCTTGTCGGCAAGCTCAAGGAAACGGTGATAAAGCTCATCAAGCTCAGCGGCATGCAAATCATAACCGAGCAGCTGCAGGCGGTGCTTGAGTGCAGCCCTTCCGCTGCGGGCTGTGAGCACAATTGCCGATTCCTTCACTCCCACTTCGGCCGGATCTATTATTTCATAATTCTGCCTGTGTTTCAGCACTCCGTCCTGGTGGATACCTGAGGAATGGGAAAACGCGTTGCGTCCCACGATAGCCTTGTTGGCCTGCACGGGCATGCGCATGAGCGTGGACACCAGGTTGCTGGTTTTCAATATCTGCTTTGTATCGATACCGGTCTCGAAATCAAGGGAGTGATGGCTCCTTATTGCCATAACGACTTCCTCAAGCGCGGTATTGCCTGCCCGCTCGCCTATTCCGTTCATGGTCACCTCGACCTGGCGGGCTCCGTTTACTATCCCCGTAAGGGTATTGGCCGTAGCCATTCCAAGGTCATTATGGCAATGGGTTGAAATTACTGCCTTGTCGATATTCGGCACATTGTTTACGAGCCAGGCAATTTTTTCGCCATATTCCAGTGGCATGCAGTAACCGGTGGTATCGGGTATGTTGACTACCGTCGCGCCGGCTTTGATAACTGCTTCTATAACCCTTGCCAGGAATTCGTTATCGGTTCTTCCTGCATCTTCGGCGTAAAATTCAACATCGTCAACAAATTTCCTTGCATACTTGACTGCGTCGACCGCTCTCTTAAATATATCTTCGGGGGTGGAATTAAGCTTATGTTTGATATGAAAATCGGAAGTGCCTATCCCTGTGTGGATCCGCTTTCTTTTGGCATGCTTGAGAGAATCGGCGGCAACCTCGATATCCTTGTTCACGGCCCTTGTCAGGGCGCAGATCACGGGGGACTGGACCGTTTTGGATATTTCGACAACCGAGTTGAAATCGCCCGGGCTTGATACGGGGAAGCCCGCTTCTATTATATCTACCCCGAGTTTTTCAAGCTGCCTTGCTATTTCGATTTTCTCAATGGTATTCAGCTGGCAGCCGGGGACCTGCTCGCCATCGCGGAGTGTAGTGTCAAAGATCTGGATTCTTTTGGTCATAGCTTTTATTTATAAATAATTAGAGTTAAATCTGAGATGTTGATTGAGTGGTTTCCGGCCCTGGCCGGAAACCCGCACGGAGCTTATTTGTTTTCCGGGCGAAGCTTCCTGACTTCGGTGCCCGTCCGCCATAGCTCGGATTCACGAAGCTCTTTCAGCTCAATTTCCAGCATCTCCCTGTAATTCTCGGCACTGGTTGAATCAAGAACCCTTTTGCACTCTTCACCTGATTTAACTTTTTTATAAAGTTCCTCGAAAACGGGCATGGTGGCTTCTTTGAATTTCGGCCTCCAGTCGAGCGCGCCTCGCTGTGCGGTAGCACTGCAGTTTGCGTACATCCAGTCCATTCCTTTCTCGTCAACAAGGCGGATAAGGCTCTGGGTCAATTCCTCTACGGTCTCGTTAAAGGCCTCGCTGGGTGAATGGCCATTCTGGCGCAGCACCTGGTACTGTGCATCCATAAGCCCGGCAAGAGCGCCCATGAGAACGCCGCGTTCGCCGGTAAGATCGCTGTACACCTCGGCTTCGAAAGTGGTGGGAAAGAGATAGCCGGAGCCTATGGCAATGCCAAGTGCAATAGTCCGCTCCCTGGCCCGTCCGGTGTAATCCTGGAATACCGCAAAACTTGAATTTATCCCGGCCCCGGCAAGAAAATTACGCCGGACGCTGGTGCCCGAACCTTTAGGGGCACAGAGGATCACATCAACATTGGAGGGAGGGACTACATTTGTCTGCTCCTTGTAGGTAATTGAGAATCCGTGCGAAAAATAAAGGGCATCTCCCTCATTGAGGCATGATTTCAGGGCCGGCCATAAAACGCGCTGGGCCGCATCGGAAACAAGGTACTGAATGATAGTCCCTTTACTGGCTGCCTCCTCAACGGGGAAAAGGGTTTTGCCCGGCACCCAGCCGTCTCTGACGGCCTTATCCCAGTCGGACTTGAACTCAGGCGCCTGACCAACTATTACATTGATGCCATTGTCTTTCATATTCAGGGCCTGGGCAGGCCCCTGTACCCCGTATCCGATGAC
>SKQJ01000266.1 GCA_007119075.1 Bacteroidales bacterium
CCCGGACAGCGCAAAAATGCCTCCCTCATAAATCAGACTCTTCGGCAGGCAGCCCGGAAAAAGGAAGCAAAGGCAGGAGAAATCAGGCAATGGGTGACTGATGCCATAAACGAAAATCCTTGTCTGGGACTGGAATACTTTGAGATCGTCGACGCCCGGAACCTTCAGCCGGTAAGGGACGATGAATTCGTAACCGACGGAATGATAGGATGTATTGCCATATACGCCGGCGATGTGCGTTTGATCGATAATGTTTTTTTTTGTAATTTTGCCGCGCTATGATGATAGAGATACTTAAATCAAAAATCCACCGCGTAAGGGTCACTGAGGCAAACCTCAATTATGTGGGCAGCATAACCATTGACGAGGATCTTATGGATGCCGCGAATCTGATTGAAAACGAGAAGGTACAGATTGTCAACATCAATAATGGCGAACGCCTGGATACTTATGTCATCAAAGGCGAACGGGGCAGCGGGCAGATCGGCATGAACGGCCCGGCAGCCAGGAAGGTTGCTATAGACGATATTATTATTATTATCTCATACGGGCTCATTGACAGCCGCGAGGCCAGATCATTTGAGCCTGTTCTCGTTTTCCCCGATAGCGTCACAAACAAACTTATGTTCTGATTTGAAAGAAAACCTGATCAGGGCCTTCAGGATCCTGTTATTTCTGGCCATAGGCGGTTTTTTCCTGTTTCTGGCTTTCAGGGACGTTCCGCTGGAACATCTTGTTTCCGGACTAAAGGACGCCAGGTATGAATGGGTTTTTGTTTCGCTGCTGCTTGCCACCCTTGCCTTCATCAGCCGTGCCATGAGATGGGTCCTGCTTATCGAGCCCCTCGGCTACAGGCCTTCAGTCAGAAATACCTTTTATGCCCTTATGACCGGCTATCTTGCCAATTTTGTTCTGCCCCGGATAGGAGAAATAACCCGGTGCGGCTCCCTTAACCGTACCGACAGGATACCAGTGAGCTCGTTGCTGGGCACGGTAATAGTTGAACGGATTTCCGATTTCATTGTCCTTCTCCTGTTGGCCGCGCTGCTGTTTTTTATTGAGATAAATCTCCTGGGAGATTTCTTCTACAGCTATCTTATAAGACCTGTTGCAGAGGCCGCTGCGGCACTGCTGGATCTGCACCTGGGCCTTTACATCCTTGTTGCTGCGCTTTTTATTATCCTGCTGGCAGCTTACCGCCTGTTTTCTGCATGGTTCAAAAAGCATAAAGCTTACCGGAAAATTATGCAGACATTTCAACGAATCGGCGAAGGGATGAAAAGCGTCATGAGGCTTGAGAAAAAGCAGGCCTTCCTGTTGCATACCGTTTTCATCTGGCTTATGTATGTGCTGATGACCTGGGCGGTGCTTATGGCGCTTCCCTCCACCGCTGGGCTTGGTGCCACCGGGGCTTTGTTTATACTTGTGGCGGGGGGCCTGGGAATGGCTGCGCCGGTGCAGGGCGGAATAGGGACCTATCACTGGATCGTGACGGTCGGGCTCGGAATCTACGGGATATCCAGGGAAGACGGATTGATATTTGCCACATTGTCTCACGAATCCCAGGCACTGCTCATGATAGCTCTCGGCTCATTTTCCATGCTGATGGTTTTTTTAAAATGGAAAAGAGCGGGTTCGCAGGTAAAAACCGCCGTGACAGGGGACAGGCAGGGCCCTGAGAGGCAAAAGCCGGGAGGGGCTGCAGAGGGGCCTCAAAGGCCCCGTTCTGCCAGCGTTTAGCACATAATCCTTATTTTCAAACATATATCAGAGAGATGCAGCTGAATATTATAAAAGAGAAGATCCTTTCGGATGAATCATTGCACAGAAAACTGGCTTTCTGGCGGTTCAGGGATTACCGGGTAGTCTTCACCAACGGCTGCTTTGACATATTGCACCTCGGCCACATTGATTATCTTGCCAGGGCCTCGGAGCTGGGCGATGTGCTGGTGGTGGGGCTCAATACAGACAAGTCGGTCAGGGCGCTGAAGGGCCCTCCAAGGCCCCTGCAGGATGAAACCAGCCGGTCGCTGCTGCTTGCCTCGCTTTCATTTGTCAGCGCGGTTGTTCTGTTTGATGAGGAAACACCCCTTGAGCTTATCAGGGTTGTTCAGCCTGATGTGCTTGTAAAGGGCAGTGATTACAGGCCGGAGGAAATAGTGGGACATGACTTGGTGACCGGGGGCGGAGGAACCGTCGAAACCATCGACTTTGTAGAAGGTTATTCCACCTCGGCGATCATTAAAAAACTTTCCGGCTACTATGGCTAAGACAAAGACTGTATTTTTCTGCACCAGCTGCGGGGCCGAATCTCCCAAATGGCTTGGGCGATGCCCCTCGTGCAATGAGTGGAACACCTATACCGAAGAAAAGATCTCCCGCCCTGCCGGATCCCGGTCCCATCCCGGCAGCCATGGACGGATGCCTGAGCTGGTCTCCGATATAAAATCGGGCGACGAACCCCGCATCAAGCTCCACGGCAGCGAATTCAACAGGATACTGGGCGGGGGACTGGTGCCCGGATCGGTCATCCTGATTGGGGGAGAGCCGGGCATAGGCAAATCCACCCTGGCCCTGCAGGTAGCCCTGCATACTCCCGAAGTCAAAACCCTCTATATTTCGGGCGAGGAAAGCAGCCGGCAGATAAAGCTGAGGGCCGATCGCATCGGCAGGGACGACGGAAATTGTTACATTCTGTGTGAAACCGGGCTTGAATCCATAACCGGCCATCTGAATAATCTGAAGCCCCGGCTGGTAATCGTCGATTCCATCCAGACCCTTCATACTGACCACATCGATTCTCCCGCCGGCAGCGTTTCTCAGATCAGGGAATCGGCCGGACAATTGCTGCGGTATGCCAAGGAATCTTCCGTACCTGTTCTTCTGATAGGACATATCACCAAGGAAGGCGGCCTTGCGGGGCCAAAGGTGCTCGAACATATTGTCGATGTGGTGCTGCAGTTCGAGGGAGATCATAACCACCAGTACCGGGTGCTGCGCTCGCTGAAAAACAGATTCGGCTCTACTTCCGAGATCGGGCTGTATGAGATGCAGGGCGACGGGCTCAGGGAAGTCGACAATCCATCCGAGATACTTATTGCCGATCACCATGAAAGCGTGAGCGGCGTGGCCATATCGGCAATGGTTGACGGCATACGGCCTTTTCTGGTCGAAATCCAGGCGCTGGTGAGCTCGGCCGTATACGGCAACCCCCAGAGATCTTCGACCGGCTTTGACCTTCGGAGACTGAGCATGCTGCTGGCGGTGCTCGAGAAAAGGGCGGGGTTCAGGCTTGCCTCCAAGGATGTTTTCCTGAATGTGGCCGGGGGACTGAAGGTTACCGATCCTGCCACCGACCTGGCGGTGATAAGTGCCGTCCTGTCTTCCGACACCGACCTGCCGGTTGCACAGGACACCTGCTTTGCGGGCGAAGTCGGCCTCTCGGGTGAAATAAGGCCGGTGGGCCGGCTGCAGCAAAGGATAGGCGAGGCGCAGAAAATGGGATTCAAAAACATTGTGATCTCTTCATTCCACAAAAAGGACGCGCTTCCGGAAGGTCATAAGATCAATGTGATCCGGTGCGGCAAGATTGAGCATCTTTGCCGGCTTCTTTTTAAAACGGGCGGCTGACAGTGGCTTCCAGCCAATCCGTCAGTAATTGAATTCGTCATACCGTCGCCGGGGCGACGACATAAAGGTGCGTTCGCAATCAAGATTTATGCTGAACCCTGGAGGTGCCTCGAAATTATCTTCGGGCGAGATGTCAAGAGAGGGGTCGGCATAAACTCTCTGCATGAATTCGGCCCATATCGGAAGGGACATATTGGCTCCCTGTCCTTGTGTTATATTGTTGAAACGGATACCCCGGTCCTCCCCGCCTGTCCATGCGCCGCCCACAAGCTGCGGAACAATGCCGATAAACCATCCGTCGGAAAAGTTCTGGGTGGTTCCCGTCTTGCCCGCCATCGGTCCCCTGAAGGCATACCTCCCCCTTAAACGGCGGCCTGTGCCTTCATTCACTACGGCTTGCAGAAGGTTTATCATAAGGTATGCAGCCTCCTCCGAAATAGCCTCTTCAATGCCAGGCTGAAAGGTAGCCAGCAGATTGCCATGCCGGTCCTCAATCCTGGTCACCATCAAAGGCTCATTGTGCACCCCTTTGTTTGCATAGGTGGCAAAGGCGCTCACCATCTCATAAAGCGAAATATCGGCAACGCCAAGAAAGACCGAAAGCACCGGCTCCATAGGGCTGCGGATGCCCATGCTTCGTGCAATATCAATGACTGCCGGAGGATTGAACTGCCTCATCAGATAGGCAGAGATCTGGTTGATTGAATTGGACAGCCCCCATTTCAGGGTCACCATCTGGCCGTCAAATTCTGTTACGCTGGCATTCCTGGGGGTCCAGATAGTATCGTTGACCTCGAAAGAGTAAGGAATATTGGCTGCCATCGAGCAAGGAGTATACCCCTCCTGCATGGCAAGGGTATAGAGAAAAGGCTTGAAGATCGACCCAACCTGGTTCCTGCCTTGCATAACGTGATCAAATTTGAAGTGTTTGAAATCGGGGCCGCCCACATAAGCTTTTATGTGGCCGCTGGAAGGTTCTATGGCCATAAAACCGGAGCGCAGGAATCTTTTATAATATAGCACTGAATCCCTGGGTGTCATAAGGGTATCCACGTCTCCGTCCCAGGAGAAGACAGTCATCCGGGCAGGAGCATTAAATATTGTCATAATAGAGTCCCTTGATAACCCTGAACTTGCCAGAAATCGATAGCGGTCGGTATTGCGGATCGACCTTTCCAGGTTCTGATCAACCTGCTCCGGGGTAAGATCATTTGAAAACGGAGCTCTCTGGTATGTTCTGCTTACCCGGTTGAATGCCAGCTGCAGGTCCTTGCCCAGGTGCGCCTCGAGAGCTTCCTCGGCATATGTCTGCATGCGGGAATCGATCGTTGTATGGATCCTGAGCCCGTCACGGTAAAGATTATAGGGAGACCCGTCGGGCTTAAAATTCTTGTTTACCCATCCGTACAACGGATTATCGGCCCACTGGATTGAATCCTCCAGGTAACGGCTGTAGCTGCCATAATTTTGCCGCCTGGGTTCCGTGGCACCGATTATGAGCCGCAGCCGTTCACGAAAATAGGTGGCAAGGCCGATATTGTGGTCCTGCACCAGGTAGTCGAGCTCTATGGGCAGGGCAGAGATTGAATCATATTCGCTTCCGGAAATAAAGCCGTACCTGTTCATCTGACTGAGAACCACGTTCCTGCGGGCAAGTGAGTTATTGTAGTTCCTGACCGGGCTGAACCAGGTGGGAGCCTTAAGCAAGCCTACCAGCACAGCGGCCTCCTCGATCCTGAGCGAATCGGGGGTGGTGTTGAAGAATGTCCTTGCGGCGGTTTTGATCCCGAACGAATGGCTTCCGAAATCGACTGTATTGAGATACATTACCATTATCTCGTCCTTGGTATAGTTCCTTTCCAGCTTTACCGCCGTCACCCATTCCTTGAACTTGGTGATCCCCAGGCTGGCGTTCCTGCCAATGGCGGACCGGTACTGGGTAGTATCCCGGGGGAAAAGGTTCTTGGCCAGCTGCTGAGTGATGGTGCTGCCTCCGCCGGCATCCTGCCTGAGCAGGATAGACTTTACAAAAACCCGTGCAAGTCCCCGCCCGTCAATCCCGGCATGCTGGCGGAATCTAATATCTTCAGTGGCAAGCAGCGCATTTACGACATTTTCAGAAAGCTCGTCAAATTCGACATAGGTGCGGTTTTGCAGGTAATAGGGCCCGAGCAGCTCCCCGTCGGCCGAGAATACGTGGGAGGCAAGATTGTTCTGAGGGTTCTCAAGATCCTCAAAGGTGGGCATGAACCCCATCCTCCCGGTGGCAATCAGGGAAAAGAGCATCACCAGTATCAGCAGGGGGAAAATAAATAATCCCCAGAGGGAAATCAGAATCACTCTGTCCCTTTTGACTGACTTGTTTTTTTCCTTATCCATCCCTAACTTTAAACATGAACGCCTGTGACATTGTTAGTAAGGCCAACAGGAAATTTAACTGTTTAAAAACGACCCGAAATAACTGATAATAATAAAACAGCCGGCACAAAAATACAAAACTATTTATTAAAGTTTTGACGTTACCGGGCCAAATGCTTTACTTTGTGCATTTTTAACACATATCCAAACCATAGCAGAATGACAGACAATCTGGTAATAGTCGAATCTCCCGCCAAGGCAAAAACGATTGAAAAATTTCTCGGAAAAGATTTTACCGTTAAATCAAGCTTTGGCCATATCAGGGATCTTTCCAAGAAAAATTTCGGCATAGACATAGAAAACGGATACCAGCCCCAATACATTATATCGGAAGATAAAAAGAAGGTGGTCGAAGAACTTAAAAAAGCAGCAAAAAAGGCCTCTCTTGTCTGGCTGGCCTCCGATGAGGACAGGGAGGGAGAAGCGATAGCATGGCATCTTTATGACGCCCTCGAGCTGAAGCCCGAAAAAGTCAGACGCATCGTATTCCACGAAATCACCCGGGAAGCCATATTGCATGCCGTGGCCAATCCAAGGCCCATAAATATGGAGCTGGTCAACGCCCAGCAGGCGCGTCGGGTGCTTGACAGGCTCGTAGGCTTCGAGCTTTCTCCGGTATTATGGAAAAAGGTCAAGCCTTCCCTTTCCGCAGGCAGGGTCCAGTCGGTTGCGGTACGCCTTCTTGTTGAGCGCGAAAGGGAGATACTGGCTTTTAAAACCACCTCTTCCTTCAGGGTAGCCGCGCTTTTCGGGATCACCGGCAAGGGAGATGAAAAGAACACTTTCCGGGCAGAGCTCTCCGAAAGGTTCCCCGAAAGGTCAAAGGCCCTGAATTTCTTAAAAAAATGTTCCGGAGCGGTCTACGAGGTGTCCGATATAACTACCCGGCCATCAAAGAAATCTCCCTCGCCCCCCTTCACAACCTCGACCCTTCAGCAGGATGCAGGAAGAAAACTCGGTTTCTCGGTTGCCCAGACCATGGCGATTGCCCAGAGACTCTATGAATCGGGGAAAATTACCTATATGAGGACCGACTCGCTGAACCTTTCCGCTTCGGTATTGAAATCCACTGCGGGAGTGATAAAATCGGAGTACGGCGAAAATTATCTCAACACCCGGAAATACAAAACCAAATCGAAAGGAGCGCAGGAAGCCCACGAAGCCATCCGTCCCACCGACATGGAAAGCAGAACCGAAGGATCCAGCGCAAACGAGCAAAGGCTTTACGAGCTTATATGGAAGCGCACGCTGGCATCCCAGATGAGCGATGCCCGGCTGGAAAAGACAACTGTAACGATCAATATATCCGGAGCCTCAGAAAAATTCATTGCCTCCGGCGAGGTGATGATGTTTGACGGCTTCCTTAGGGTTTATATGGAATCGGATGATGAGGAGCAGGAAGAGCAGACGGGAAGCCTCCTCCCTCCCCTTAAAACCGGTGACCGCCCCGGCGCTGAGAAAATAACCGCCACGGAACGTTTCACCCAGCATCCTCCCAGGTATACCGAGGCGAGCCTGGTAAAAAAGCTCGAGGAGCTTGGCATTGGAAGGCCTTCCACTTTCGCTCCCACAATTTCCACGATCCAGAACAGGGGTTATGTAGAAAAGGAAGACAGGCCGGGCAAACCCCGTGAGTACAGGGTTATCGGGCTGGACGCCAACGGCGGCATCACTGAGGAGACGCTGACTGAAACAGCGGGATCGGAAAAGGCAAAATTATTTCCGAATGATATCGGCATTGTGGTGAATGATTTCCTGATGGACCATTTCAATGACATTCTTGATTACAACTTCACAGCCACCGTTGAAAAGGATTTTGACAATATTGCTTCGGGCAAGCTTTCCTGGCCCGTAATGATAGACAGGTTCTATAACCCCTTCCATAAAAAAGTGGAGGAGACAATTGAAACTTCCGAAAGGAACAAGGGCGAAAGGCTGCTGGGGGCCGATCCTGAAAGCGGCAGGAATGTATTTGTGAAGATAGGCCGTTTTGGTCCAATGGCCCAGATCGGAGATTCCGACACCGATGAAAAACCGAAATTCGCAGCTTTGAGAAAAGACCAGCGACTGGAGACTATCACACTTGAGGAGGCTCTTGAGCTTTTCAGGCTGCCAAGGAAACTGGGGGAATATGAAGATAAGGAGGTAGCTGCAGGCATAGGCCGGTTTGGCCCCTACGTCCGGCACGACAATAAATTCGTATCGCTTAAAAAGGATGATGACAGTCCCTATACAATAGAGCTTGACCGGGCAATAGAACTGATCGAAGAAAAACGCCGGGCAGAAAGGGAAAAGGTGATCAGGGAGTTTGACAGCCCGGAAGGCCTGGCGCTTCTCAAAGGCCGGTGGGGACCATATATCTCATACGGCGGCAAAAACTACAAGATTCCTAAAAATGTCGATCCTGTGGAGCTTTCGGCCGAACAATGCCTTGAGATTATCAGGGAGAACAAATCCAGGCCGGCAAAACGAAAAACCGCACCCCGGAAGAAACAACCAAAGAAATAGCATATCATGGAAATAAAAGACTATTTCGAGCCGGCAAAGGTTGAGCCTGATTACCGTCTGGGAGAAAACAAGGCCTTCGGAAGCTGGGTCCGGCAGCACCGCCACGGGGGTGAGTTTCCCGACTGGAAGAGTGTCGATCTGGCCATCATGGGGGTTTCGGAATACCGTTTTGTTCACAGGGAAAATTGCAATGATGCTGCAAACCAGGCCAGGAAATGCCTGTATGAATTAGCCTGCACCAACCGGAAAATGAAAATTGCCGATCTTGGCAATCTGAGGCCGGGCAACGCTTCTGATGACAGCCTGGCCGCCATCCGCGACATCGTTTCGCTACTTCTGGAAAAAAATACTATTCCTGTTCTGCTGGGAGGCACTCCTGATCTCGCGCTGGGAATGTTCCATGCCTACGAAAAAATCAAAAGGACCGTAAACCTTACGGCGATTGACAGTCAGCCGGGCCTTTCATCCAGATATTATGATAAAATAAAGAACAAGTCCTACCTGAGAAAAATAATCTCTTCCAGGTCAAAATATCTTTTCAATTACAGCAATATAGGTTACCAGTCATATTTTACCGGATCGGAGGAGACAAACCTGCTCGAGGATCTTCTTTTCGATCATATCCGCCTGGGAGTCGCAAGGGAAAATATTACGGAGATGGAACCGGTAATACGGGATTCCGATATGCTCATGATCAGCATGTCGTCTGTAAGGCAGTCCGATGCGCCTGCAGCGCTCTTTCCTTCCCCCAACGGATTCACAGGCGAAGAGGCATGCCAGCTTGCATGGTACGCCGGAAAGAGCGAGAGGCTCAGCAGCATCGCCCTGTTTGACTGGCACCCCGGTTTTGACATACGCTTTCATACGTCCCACCTGGCAGCGCATATAGCATGGTATTTTATCGACGGTTTCTACAAAAGGAAGGGCGAATACCCGTTTAACCCTTCGGGGGACTGCACCAGGTACATTGTAAACCTTTCGGGCACCGGAGGCGATATCAGTTTTTTCAAAAGCAACAAAAGCGACAGGTGGTGGATGGAAGTCCCGTCCGACAAGCTGCCGTCAAGCCTGATGGTAGCCTGTTCCTACGAGGATTATCAAAGGGCCTGCATGCAGGAAGTTCCGGAGCGGTGGTGGCAGAATTTCAGGAAAATAAACAGCTGACAACGTCTATTCAACTGTTATTATGAGCCTTATGTTTCTATGCCAAAAACAGCAACGCTTTTTTCAAGCAATATGGAAACATTAAACCCTCCCTTTCAGTATAAATACCTTACATATTAGATTTAATACCGGAGAAGTTTTCGGATTATTTTGGCGGATTTTTTTTTTTTATTTCCTTTACGATGTTATAATATCTTAAAATCCGCATAATAAATTTGGGCAGTCTCCGGTTTAGTTTAATATGAAAAAAATTTTTTGTCTGGTTTTTTTCACGCTATGCGTTTTCCCTGGTCTTGCCCAGCAAGATCCGCAATTCAGTCAAAGCATATATAATATTATGATGTTCAATCCCGGATACGTAGGAAGCAAGAATGCAATCTGTGCAACCGCCATCAACCGCCAGCAATGGATCGACCTTGATGGAGCTCCTGTTTCTTCGGTTTTCACAGTTAATTCCCCGTTCCGGCTGCTCGGCGCCGATCACGGCGTCGGAGCCCACATACTAAACGACCAGATAGGGTTCGAGACCAACCTGAGCTTTAATCTCTCCTACGCCTACAGAATGGATGCAGGAGCCGGGAAACTTGGCATAGGCCTTGGTTTCGGCATGATCAATTCCTCTCTTGAAGGCGAATGGGTTCTTCCCGGAGGAAGCCCGGCAGGCGATCCCTCGGTACCCGCCGGGAATGAAAACACCTTTACCACGGATTTTTCGGCCGGACTGTTTTATTATACCGACGACCTGTTCATAGGTATTTCTTCCACCCACATCGGGGAACCTGCAATCGAGTACAATATCCATGCCGCTCCCTTCCTGGGAAGGCAATATTATCTTACCGCAGGCTATTCCCTGGCTCTCGGCAATCCACTATATAGTATCATTCCTGCGCTTACCATCCACTCTGACGGCATCATGACCCAATTCAACCTGGGCGGCATATTTGATTTCGACAGCAGGATCTGGGGCGGGGTCACTTACCGCCATGGTTCTGCAGTTGTCGGTATGGCGGGAATCAAGATATTCGGCGATATCCATGTAGGATATTCACATGATTTTTCAACTACCGCGCTGCGGAAATTCAATAAAGGGACCCATGAGCTAATGCTCAGATATTGTTTCGATCTTGGCACCGATCGCGGGCCCCAGCGTTACAGAAGCATCAGGATATTATGACCCGGCATGCAGAAATATCAAATTTACGAAACCGAAATGCAAAATAACCGTATAAACAACCAATCCTTAAATAAAAACTTGATTGCATAATTTACCAATGAGTTCCTGCCTGAGACGTTTCTGCAATAATTACGGCAGGTTCCATATGACAGCTTACAAATAAAATGGACATATGAAAAGAGTTGTTTTTTTAATTACGCTTGCCGCCGTTATGCTGACAGGATGCGGCAGAGGCCCCAGCGGAGAACTTGTAGGGGTCCAGGGAAGAAAGAACTGGTACGAGCCTGACCCTTACGGCATGGTATTTATCCCCCAGGGCAGTTTCGTTATGGGTCCAAGCGATGAAGACGTTATGTTTGCCCAAAACGCCTTTTCGAGGACCGTCTCGGTGAACGCTTTCTGGATGGATGAAACAGAAATCACCAATAATAAGTACCGGCAGTTTGTTTACCATGTAAGGGACTCGATCATGAGAAGCCTTCTTGGTGAACAGCTTGACGAATTTCTCATCCTTGAAGATGCGTTCGACAGACCGCTTGACAGGCCCAGGCTCAACTGGAATACCCGCATTGACATGAGGAATGAAGAAATATATGATATTCTCGAAGAGCTCTATTATCCTGTAGAAGAACGCTTCTGGGGCAGAAGGGAACTGGATACCAGGAAATTGAACTACGAGTATTTCTGGGTTGACTATGAGCAGGCCTCCCGCCGCTCCAACCGGTGGAATCCGGAAACTCAGCAATATGAAGGCTCCTTCTTCAATCAGCAGGGAGAAGAGGTGCCGATTGTCAACCGGTCATCCTTCGTGCTCCGGGATGTGGTCAACGTATATCCCGATACCCTGGTCTGGATCCATGATTTTACATATTCCTACAATGAGCCGATGGCAAACATGTATTTCTGGCATCCCTCCTACGATGACTATCCCGTAGTAGGAGTTACCTGGAAGCAGGCAATGGCATTCGGAATATGGAGGACCAATTTTCTGAATCAGCATCTTTCCCGGAGGGGACAGGGGTTCGTCCATAATTACAGGCTGCCCCTCGAATCCGAATGGGAATATGCCGCACGCGGAGGAATTGCCCTGTCGATGTATCCCTGGGGAGGGCCCTACACAAGAAACATGGAAGGCTGCTTCCTTGCAAACTTCAAGCCCCTGCGCGGCAATTACACCGACGACGGGTGGCTTTACACTGCGCCGGTCGCCTCCTTTGAGCCAAATGACTTCGGCCTTTATGATATGGCGGGCAACATAGCGGAATGGACCGAAAATGCATACGATGAATCCTTCTATACCTTCTCGCATGATTTGAACCCGAACTATAAATACAATGCGCTTCCCGATGATCCTCCCGCACTCAAGAGGAAAGTCGTAAGGGGGGGGTCCTGGAAGGACATCGCATATTACCTGCAGGTCAGCACCCGTGCGTATGAGTACCAGGATACTGCGAAAGCGTATGTCGGGTTCAGGAATGTGCGTGATTATCTCGGCAACTGAGAAAATATTCGGTATAACATACGCTGGGGATACTAATAGTCGTTATAAATACTATTAACGAATTTTAACAACTGTTCTCCGTTTAATTAATTCAAGGGAAGGTCCATACGACCAATAATTTAAATTAAATTCTTTAACAGATGAAATTTGCAGAATTAGTTCATAGCTCCGGCTGGAAAAATTTCATGGCCAAAATGTACGGTATCGGCGCCTCCATAGTTATTATGGGTGCTCTATTCAAGATCCAGCACTGGCCTGGTGCCGGAATAATGCTTACTGTCGGTTTGAGCGTAGAGGCGATGATTTTCTTCTTCTCCGCTTTTGAGCCTCTGCATGAGGATCTGGACTGGACCCTGGTCTATCCGGAACTGGCAGGCATGCAGGAAGACCCGGAAATGACTCCCGTAAGGCAGCACAGCAGGGCACAGCAACTGCCCGCGGAGGCCTATTCGGGAGGAAACGGAGGCGGATCGGCTGCCCTGACAAAATTCGACCAGATGATCCAGAATGCCGAGATAACACCCGAGCTTTTTGAGCGGCTTGGACAGGGACTGAAAAATCTCAACCTTACCACTTCCAAACTGGCCGACATATCGGATGCAAGCCTGGCAACAAATGAGTACGTATCAAATCTCAAGGGTGCCGCTCTTTCCGTAAGCTCGCTCAACGAATCATTTGAGAGCTCAACCAGGAATCTGAAAGGAAATGTCGATCATCTTTCCGAATCGTACAGGAAAAATGCTGATATTATAGAAAATTCGACCAGCCAGCTTTCCGGTTCCTATAACTCCCTTAACGAGTCCGTCAGCCAGAGCAAGGCAAGCATTGGAGAAAACCTGGGCAACCTCAACAAAAATCTTTCAGCCCTGAATGCCGTATATGAATTGCAGCTCCAGAGCAACAACGATCACCTGAAAGGATCTCAGGCCCTTTACAGCGACCTTGGCAGGATAACCGGCACCCTGAAGACTTCGGTCCAGGAAACCGAGAAGTACAAGGAGGAAATAAGCAAACTAAGCCAAAATCTTTCCGAGCTCAATTCCATTTATGGCAACATGCTTTCAGCCATGAGTATTGTTAGCAGGAAAAGATAATTACCAAACCAAATTATCTAATTTAATATTATGGCTGGCAAAAAAGAAACCCCGAGACAAAAGCTGATAGGTATGATGTACCTTGTGCTGATGGCAATGCTGGCGCTCAACGTATCAGTGACCGTTCTCGATGCTTTCGTTGTTGTAGACGATGGTCTGACCAAAACAACTCAGAACTTCTCCCAGCAAAACGATGCAACATACCGTGAGTTTGCACAGCGTTATGCAGAAAACCCGGTACGGGTCAGGCCCTGGAAGGACATGGCAGACGAGGTCAGGGTCAGATCGGATGAATTATTCAATCATATTCAGGACCTCAAGCAACAAATAGTAATCCGGGCAGATGGCGAGGGTTCAGATGCCATTGCGGAAGACGGACGCATAATCGGCGACAACCTGAGGGCAAAGGAGAATACCAACCCCCCTGCCCAGGTCATGCTCAGCGAGATGAACCCGAGGGCAACCCAGCTGAAAAATTCAATCCAGGAATACAAGGGCTTCCTTATGAGCCTCATAGACGAAAGGGACGAAGGAGTCATGCAATCGGTAGAATCCAGCCTGAATACGGCAGACCCTCCCCCGAAGGAGGGCGCTACGGTCAGCTGGGAAAGCCACCATTTTTACTATATGCCTACTATTGCTTCCCTTACGCTTATGTCGGGCATGCAGGCTGGCGTCAGAAACGCCGAAGCCGATGTGATAACCTATCTGCTTAACCAGATCGACGCGGGCTCTTTTATGTTCAATGCCCTCGAAGCCATAACCATTCCCCGTACAAATTACGTATTCAGGGGCGATGAATTCGAGGCAAGTGTCTTCCTGGCCGCTTTTGACACTACCCAGGCCCCGGAAGTGCTTCTGGGCCGGTACGAAGCCGTCGAAAGAGAGGACGGATCGGTCGATTACCGTATGGTAGGGAATTACCAGGAGCTTCCCGTTGAACAAGGAAGGGGCGTCTACAGGATACGGCCGGGCACCACCGGATATCATAATTATGGGGGACTGATACGGCTTCGCGCTCCGGATGGCTCATACATAAACCGTCCCTTCGCCAGCGAATACCAGGTAGCAGAACCCAACCTGATTGTTTCCCCAAGCAAAATGAATGTTTTCTACAGCGGAATAGAAAATCCGGTAGAGATTTCGATTCCCGGGCTTACCGCCGACCAGATCAGTGCCACGGTCAACAACGGCACCATCCGCAGGGTCTCCGGCAGCAATTATGTTGTAGTGCCGCGAACTACCGGTGATGCCCAGGTTTCGGTAACTGCAAGGATCAACGGCTCCGCCCGGAACATGGGCGCAAGACATTTCAGGGTAAGGGCCGTACCCGACCCGGTTGCCACCGTGGCCGGGCGCAAGACCGGGGTCATTGGCAGGAATGTGCTGCTGGCCCAGACAGGAGTGCTTGCCGAGATGGAAAACTTTGATTTCGATCTCACCTTCACGGTAACCAGTTTCACGGTTTCAACCACCCAGCGAGGATTTGTGGTCGACGCCCGTTCCGAAAGCAACCGGATCACAGATGCCCAGAGGGAAATTATCCGTCAGGCGGGAAGAAATGACCGGATATATTTCGAAGACATCATTGCTGTCAGCCCCACCGGCGACCAGCGCAGGCTGCCTACGGTAAGCTTCAGAATAGATTAATTGATTTATTACATACTTTATTCCACAGAGATGAAGAAATTAACAGCAATATTTTTGATCGGCTCAGGGCTGCTTTTAGCAGGGCTTCCTGAAGCCAGTTCCCAGGACCTTACGCTCGGCAGCATCTACCAGAAGGAAAATGTGCCTTACAGAAGACCGGTTCCCCTTCCCCATCTTCGCGAGGCGGATATTGTGTGGTCCAAGATCATATGGAGAATGGTCGATCTAAGGGACAAAATGAACCACCCCCTTTATTTCCCCACCCAACCCTTCGGATCGAGAATGAGCCTCATCGATGTTCTTTATAACGGCGTTTTGAACGGCGAGATCCTGGCCTATACCAGTGAAGAGTTCAGGGACACCTTTGATCTTGAAGCGGTTCAAAACAATCTGGGAGCTGAAACCACGACTACGACAGTTGTAGACGTCGAAACGGGCCAGATGGTGGAAAGACTGATTGAAGGGGAGGTCCGCACCCACGAAGTCAGGGAATATCTTGTCCTTGAGCAATGGTATTTTGACAAGCAGCATTCCACTTTCCGCTCAAGAGTGATAGGGTTTGCTCCCATCAGGGTATACCAGAGAAGGGACGATGATGGAAATGAAACCGGCGAGTGGCAAAAACGCCAGGTTTTCTGGGTATACTATCCCCATATCAGGGAAGCCCTGGCACGCAGCGAGGCTTACACCAACAACAATGACCTTGCCAGCCTTTCCTTCGACGACATATTTATGCAAAGACGTTTCTCCGGCTATATTTACCGCGAATCGAATGTCTATGACAACAGGGCTATCATTGATTATGCCATGGGCCGGGATGCAATGTATGAATCCGAAAGGATACAGAATGCAATATTTGATTTCGAACAGGACCTGTGGGAATACTAGACACCTGATAACCAAAACAAAAAAACCGGAGCGATCCGGTTTTTTTTATTGCGTCTTCCTGGTGGCGCCGCCAGACCCCACAGGGGGGCAGCTGCCGAACCGAAGAGCTTCCCCGAGGCCTTATGATCCGGCCATAATGGCTTATCTGTCAGAGATACTCCTCCCCTTTTTCTATCTTGACATCGTTTACAAATTGCTTTATCCTCTGCTCGTCTTCCTTGCGGCATACCAGGAGGATATTGCCCGATTCGACAACTATATACCCGTCGAGCCCCTGGAGCACAACAATTTTTTCATCGGGAACATTTATGATTGAGTTTTTAACATCATAGGCAAAAACATGATCGCCGGCGATCATGTTGCCGTTGATGTTTTTGTCAGAGTTTTCGTATAACGATCCCCATGTTCCAAGATCGGACCAGCCAAAATCGGTAATCAGCACGTATACATCTTCGGCTTTTTCCAGAATGCCGTAATCGACCGAAATATTCTTGCAGGTGGAATAAATGCCGGTAATGAATTTCTGCTCCTCCCCGGTATTATATATGTCCATGCCCGTTGAAAACAGTGAATCAACATCGGGGAGAAACTGCCTGAACGAATTCATTATTGTCTCAAGCGACCAGATAAAGATGCCGGAATTCCAGTGGAATTCGCCGCTCTCGAAAAACACCCTGGCCAGTTCCATATCCGGTTTTTCGGTGAACGTTTTGACCTTTCTCAGGTTTTCCGGCTTGCCGGGAAGCGTTTTTGTATTTGCCTGGATGTAGCCATACCCTGTCTCCGGCCTGTTTGGCTTTATGCCAAGGGTAAGCAGCACGCTTTCAGACGAGGCTACTTCCAGCCCCTGCCTTATCTCATTGAGAAAAACATCCTGCCTGAGAATGAGATGATCGGAGGGAGATACCACAATCACGGCATCCGGGTTCATCAGTTTGATCTTGTAGTTTGCATATGCTATGCAGGGAGCGGTGTTTTTCCTCATTGGTTCGAGCAAAACCTGGGAGGGGGTGATTTCAGGCAATTGCTCGAAAACAAATTCACGGTAAAAAGCATTTGTTACGATGATTATATTTTCAGGCAGTATAATTTCCCTGAAACGGTCATAGGTAGACTGGAGAAGACTTCTTCCGGTGCCCAGTATATCAAGGAACTGTTTGGGTTTTGAAATTTTGCTCAGGGGCCAGAAACGGCTGCCTATCCCTCCGGCCATTATAACGCAAAAATGATTTTTGTTCATGTCAATCCTGTTTTGTCCTTAAAAAGTATTGCAAAAGTAACAAAAGCATTTCAATAAAGTTTATCACGTTCGCATAAAGTAATCCTGTCAGCCGGTCCAATAATGTTATTAAGTAATTTTGCTTTTTAATCTTCCCCCGGCCTGAGCCACATATTCATTGACCCGTCGCTTTCTGTTCCGGTGCCGGCC
>SKQJ01000007.1 GCA_007119075.1 Bacteroidales bacterium
GACGTCAACTATTTATTGATTCTCAATACCAATGCCGGATTATGGGGTTATAGCATCGGTGATACGATAAGGTTTGTTTCGACCAATCCTTACCGGGTTACCGTTACCGGGCGGATCAGCCAGTTTATATCGGCCTTCGGGGAGCATGTCATTGCAGAGGAAGCCCAGTGGGCGGTGAACCAGGCTTGCAGAATAACCGGGGCAAAGATCAACGAATTTACCGTTGCTCCGCTGGTTGACAATCCCGGCGGCCAATCCTGCCACGAATGGTTCATCGAATTTACCGAACCGCCGGCTTCGCCGGAGGAATTCAGGCTTCAGCTGGACATGCAGCTATGCAAGAGGAATTCATATTATAATGACCTGATCCGGGGAAAAATAATACAGCCACTCAGGTTAACAATGATGCCGGAAAACAGTTTTGCCCGTTATATGGGTTCGATAGGCAAGCTGGGAGGACAGAACAAGGTGCCGCACCTGAAGAACGACAGAAGCCTGGCCATGGTCCTGGAGAGCTACCTGCAAAAGGATTAATGTTTCAAAACAGCACCTCGCTGCGGTCGGATATGCTTGCGTGATTCCGGACACCTCTGCGACGGCGACTAATACTGCATGATTCTGTCAGCGGTTTGCCCGTTGCAACACCCACAGCTCTATTTTTTCGTTTTCCCTTATTCTGTCCATCCAGCCTTTCGGGGGGACTGCCGGTTTTTCCCTGGCTTTAGCCGTTATCTTTTCCGCCAGAAGGAAACATCTGCTTTGCCCGAGGGCTTTTTCAACCGGATTGATGGCGGTTATTCCGGCTTCAATGGCAAAATTTGAAAATATCAATACAAGCGTTGCTCCCGGAGCAAGCATTTTTTCTGCCTCGCTGAAGAATGTGTCAAAAAATGTGCGGTCATAATAAATGCCCGTATCGGTTATGCTGCTCCCTTTGCCTGGAATCCAGGGAGGATTGAATACAGCCAGTTCATTTACCCTGCCGGCAGATCCAAAAAATGAAGCCTGTTCGATCTCAAACCGGTCCTGAAGGCCGAGCCTTTCGATTTCCATTCCGGTACTGTATACTGCGTTGGGATTTATGTCGGTACCGTAAATTTTCCCGATGCCGCGGGAAGCCATGATAAATCCAAGTATGCCGCACCCTGTTCCAATGTCTGAAGCACTCCGGAAGCTTTTTCCTTTTTGCGCAAGCCACTCATCAAACATAGTGAGGTGGCCGGTGCGCACAGGGAAATAGACTCCGTAAAAAGGATGCAGCTTCCAGGGTATTGCCGGATAGCTGATCCCTTTTTCGTACCACTGCCATGCTCCGTTCATTCCGAGCAGGTCGGGCAGGGGGATAAGGAAATCATGATTCTCCGGGTAGAAGGACCTTAACCAGGGGATGGGCGGGGCTTTTTCTAGATCGATTTGATGACTGTTTACCCTGACGAGTATTTTCCTGGTTTTTTCGGATGCTGTCTGTTTTGTTTTTCTGGATGAAAGAAAGTCACGGGCGGGATTTGCCGCGGCGATCCTGTTTTTCAGCCAGGAATAAAATTTCAGCGCTGTGGGGAAGCTTCCTTTCACCAGAATGCCCCCGTGTTTTTCCATTTCACCAAGGGCGCGCCTGTAATCCATCCCGGCCCGGAAAACCGGGTATTCATTCACTGATTCAAAAACAGGGGGCCTCAGGAGGCTGGCGGGCAATTTTCCATCTGCATTCCACCTGTCATTGTTCATCATTGGGTTCTGTTTAAATAATTAACCGGCCGGGATTTCATAAAGCGGTCACCGCAGGGTTTCAAATAAGGCACCGGAAGCGGGGAAGTGGAAACATCCCATTGCCGCCGGCCGCCCGAAGGTTTTTCCGGACGGACCGGGCTTCAGGGTGCACCAAGGATAATGTCCGTGTCAACTGTGCCGCGGTATACCATTTTAGCAGGACCGGTTAGCCATATTTCGCTGAAGTCCGACTCCCCTGTTTTCTCGAAACTCACTTCAAGCAGTCCGCCCCTTGTTTGAACCGGTATTGATTTATTTCCGTCCCCGCTGCCGGATGCTGCGCAGAGCGCCGCAGCCACCGATCCCGTTCCGCAGGCCAGGGTCTCGTTTTCAACGCCTCTTTCGTATGTCCTGATCAGTATTCTGTTGCCGGCCTTCTCCGCAAAATTTACATTTATCCCTTTTTCGCCATATTTTTTGCCGTACCTGATTCTCCTTCCTTCTCCGACAACGTCGATACTGTCGATGTCGGCCCTGAAGAGAACATAGTGGGGTGACCCGGTATTTATAACAAACGCTTCTCCGTCTGTTTCGATGTCTTTTACGTCATGCAGCCTCAGGCTTACCTGGTCGCCGGCGCCGATAATTGCTTCATGCTTGCCATCGTCGGCTGAAAATAAAGCTTTGTCGCCAATAATGCCAGCTTCCCTGGCAAAACGGACAATGCACCGCCCCCCGTTTCCGCACAGGCTCCCTTCGATTCCGTCGGAATTAAAATATCGCATATGGAAATCGTAACCCGGATTGTTTTCCAGCAACATCAGTCCATCGCCGCCCACTCCGAAATTCCTGTCACACAATTTTTTTATGAGCAGGCTGTTACCGTAAGGGAAGCTCCCCTCGCGGTTGTCGGCTATGATGAAATCATTGCCCGTGCCATGATATTTAAAAAAAGATAGCTGCATTGATTCCCCTTTTTAAAGTTATTTAACCAGACAGGATGACGCATTGTGGGGATAAGGCATTATTTTTGTAAATAGAGGTTAAGAAATACAAAAGTATAAAAACCATGGCATAAAACCTCAGGTTTCCATGGCAGAGAATACAGCATCAGTTTTCTCTCGGATTGAAAAAAGTTCTTATTATTAAACAAATTGCTAACTATACTTTATACGAATGAAAATCAAAGACATATTTTTAGTTTTTCTGGTGGCTGTAATTGCAGGGTTTGTAGCCGTGTTTGCCTATACCAGGCTAACCCCTGAGACAGTCCGGGAAGTTCCATATAGCCAGGCTGAAAGACATCCTGCATGGTTTACAAACCTTCCGCGGGATTATCAGCCCGCAGAACTGGATTTCACCTATGCGGCTGAAAAAACCATTCATGGCGTAGTACATGTCACAACCATGAGGGAACGCGAGCGCGGCCGTGATCCCATTCATGAATTTTTCTTCGGTCCCCAGCGCGGCCGCGAGCCGGAACCGGTGCAGGGGATAGGCTCGGGAGTGATAGTAACGGATGACGGCTATATAGTCACCAACAACCATGTTATAGACGGTGCAACCACCATTGAAGTCACCCTGAACGACAGGCGTTCATTCGAAGCCCGGGTGGTCGGGACAGATCCCTCAACCGATCTGGCCCTGCTTAAGATAGAAAGCAACGGATTATCCGCTGTGGAATTTGGCAATTCGGATGCGCTCAGGATCGGAGAATGGGTTCTTGCAGTAGGAAACCCGATGAACCTGCACTCCACGGTGACTGCCGGCATTGTCAGCGCCAAGGCAAGGGGCCTTGGTATCCTGGCACGTGAACACGACCTTGCAATTGAATCATTCATACAGACCGATGCCGCCGTAAACCGTGGAAACAGCGGAGGCGCCCTGGTGAACCTCAGGGGGGAGCTGGTGGGAATACCAACCCTGATACTTTCTCCTACAGGAGCGCATGCAGGAAATGCTTTTGCTATTCCGGTGAGCATCGTGCGGAAGGTGGTTGAAGACATAATTGAATTCGGCGAAGTGCAGAGGGCTCTCCTTGGTGTCCGCATCCAGGGAGTCACGGCCGAGCTGGCGCGCGAGCAGGGACTGGATGACGTTGAAGGGGTCTATGTTGCCGAGGCTACAGAAGGCGGTGCCGCCAGGGATGCAGGCATCAGGGAAGGCGATGTAATTCTGGCAATTAATGGAGTGAGGGTGAATACGGTGCCCGAGCTTCAGGAGCAGATCGCCATGTATCGTCCGAACGATAAGATAGAGGTACGATTAAGAAGGAACGGCAGAACGCAACAAATTACCGCCACCTTGCGTAATATACAGGGCAGCACTGAAGTTGTAAGGCCCCAGGAGGTATTTCTTGGCGCCAGCTTCCGTCCGGTTCCCGAAGACATTAAAAAGGAACTGAACATAGATCACGGGGCTCAGATTACAAATCTCGGCCCGGGCCCGTTCAGGTCGCAGAGGGTCAGGGAAAATTTCATTATCCTTTCGATCAATAACCAGGCTGTCAGGGAGCCGGCCGATGTCAGGAACATTCTTGAAGGTCATGAAGGCGGCGTTTATATAGAAGGAATTTATCCCGATGGCACAGCAGCGTATTATGCATTTGGTCTATAAGCTGAATCAGATAGTGGTAGATGCAAAAAAGACTTGCTTTTGCAAGTCTTTTTTGTGTTTTAAGACAATGATATTTGATTCCGTTTTGATAATAATATTTAAATACCTTACATTTGCTTTTAATTAAAAGACGAGGATGAGACAGCTAAAGATCACAAAATCAATTACTAACCGGGAGAGTGCGTCGCTGGATAAGTATCTTCAGGAAATCGGAAGAGAGGAACTGATCACCATTGAAGAGGAGGTTGATCTGGCTCAGAGGATCAGGAAGGGTGACAAGGAGGCGCTTGAAAAACTTACCAGGGCAAACCTTCGTTTTGTGGTATCCGTAGCCAAACAGTACCAGAACCAGGGACTAAGTCTGCCGGACCTGATAAATGAAGGCAACCTCGGACTGATCAAGGCAGCTGAAAAATTTGATGAAACCCGCGGCTTCAAGTTCATTTCCTATGCCGTATGGTGGATAAGGCAATCGATCCTGCAGGCTCTGGCCGAGCAGTCCCGGATAGTCAGGCTTCCCCTCAACCAGGTTGGCTCGCTCAATAAGATCAATAAGGCATTTTCAAGATTCGAGCAGGAATTCGAACGCACGCCCTCACCCGATGAACTGGCCGAAATACTCGAGCTCCCCAAGGAGAAAGTCAGCGATACCCTCCGTGTTTCGGGCAGACACGTCTCAGTTGATGCTCCCTTTTCCGACGGGGAGGAAAATTCCCTGCTTGACATCCTCATAAACAATGACTCCCCGAACGCAGACAAGAGCCTTCTGAATGAATCGCTCGGAAAGGAAATCGAAAGGTCTCTTGCAACACTCACCGAACGGGAAAGGGATATAGTCAGGTATTTCTTCGGCATAGGTGTTCAGGATATGACCCTTGAGGAAATCGGCGACCGGTTCGGCCTTACCCGGGAGAGAGTAAGGCAGATAAAGGAGAAGGCCATACGCAGGCTAAGGCATGCTTCACGAAGCAAGCTTCTCAAAAGCTATCTGGGTTAAGGGGGCCCCTGGCTGTTTTTCCATGTACCGGAAATGAGGGTAAGCTGTTAAAA
>SKQJ01000080.1 GCA_007119075.1 Bacteroidales bacterium
CGATCCGGGCAATGCAGCGCTTCCCGTCATCATAACCGGGGATGTTCCCGTGGCGGTGCGACCGGGCAACTCAAGGCAAGTGCCTTCCCCACCTGCGGTGACCATCAGGCCGGGGGGATTTCTCTGTATTTACCAGAATACCAGCAGGAATCGGAAGCAGATTATGAACAGGGCAAACGACACAGCTGCATCTGACCATGCAACAGCTCTGACAGGAAATTGCGGTCTCTGCCGGCCGGTCCTGTATATAAGAGCTCCGGCCAGGGCACGTAAAAAAAATTGTCCGGCAAAAAAACCGAAAAGCAGCGGGCCGTTCCTGTTATACTCCGCGGCCGACGCATAATCCCCCCTTATCATCATCGAAAAACTCTGAGACAGTCCGCAGGTGGAACATTCCAGGCCGGCAACCGTCACATGCGCGCACCCGACGGGGTGCTCCCTGTGATCATAGCTGTAAAATGCAGAATAGCCGAGCACACAGATTATCAGCAACCCGGTCAGGATGTTAATTGCCTGATAGGGCGAAGCATATTTTATAAAGAGCTTCATCGCATTTTGCTTTCCTGCCCTGATCGGAAAATTTCCGCTTGCAGGGCGGCACAATCAGAGGCATTGAATTCAGGGACCGGAACCCCGTCAGGGCTCTTCATCATCCTCCATCTCTTTTTCGAGCCTTTCAAGCTCTTCGATCATTTCATCCGCATCAAACCTGAGAGTATCATCAGGCATGTCTTCGAAATCAGGAATATCTTCGAGGGCGCGGCGCACTTTCTCTCTTATTTCATCGCCGAAATCATCCCCGAAGGCATCCCGCATCTCAGTGCCGAACCGTCCGAAACCTATGGCTGCACGGTGCACCATGACAAGCTGCCAGGAGGCGATGACTGTTGCAACTGATGAAATAACAAGCGCCGCGATTATCAGTCCCCGCGAGGCATTGGCCCTGCTGGCCTGGGTAAGCGCCACGATGCTGAAAATAAGGGCTATTATTCCGGGCACGAATGCATACATGCCCAGGCAGGGGATGAAGGAGATTATCAGCGCTATGAGGCCGATAACAAAGCCGGCCGTGCCGAAACCCTGTCCGGCGCCAGACCCTCTTAGTTCGTCTGCATTGTCCATGATGCTAAATTAACGGTGAGCGGTTTATGAAATATTCCTTTTTCTTTAGCGGAGCCGAAAGGCAGCTGCCCGGAAATCTTTATTCGTGAGTTTCGAGCAATATCCCGAGAATCTTGACCGCGGCGGCCGATACAGGCGTGCCCGGCCCGAATATCGCCATTACTCCCGATTTGTAAAGATAATCATAATCCTGGGGCGGTATCACGCCGCCTGCAATAACCATTATGTCTTCCCGCCCAAGTTTTTTCAGCTCATCAATAACCTTGGGCACCAAAACCTTGTGACCAGCGGCAAGGCTTGATACCCCGAGTATGTGAACATCATTCTCGACTGCCTGTTTTGCAGCCTCTGCCGGTGTCTGGAACAACGGGCCGATATCGACGTCAAACCCGATATCGGCATACCCTGACGCCACAACCTTGGCGCCGCGGTCATGACCATCCTGTCCCATTTTCGCGATCATTATCCGGGGCTGGCGGCCTTCAAGGCGGGCAAAATCCCCGACCATCCTGCGGGCTTTTTCAAATGTATCGTCTCCGCCTGATTCGGATGAATATATTCCTGAAACTGAACGTATCACAGCTTTATACCTCCCTGCTATTTTTTCGCAGGCATAAGAGATCTCTCCGAGGGTGGCCCGTTTGCGGGCCGCTTCCACCGAAAGCTCGAGCAGGTTGCCTTCGCCCGACCTGCAGGCTTCGGCAATAGCTTCAAGAGCCCTGTCAACCTCGTCCTGGTTTCTCTCAGCCTTGAGTTTGTTTAGTCTTTTTATCTGTGCTTCCCGCACAGCGGTATTATCAACATTGAGTATCTCCAGGGGATCTTCTTTTTCAAGGCGGTACCGGTTTACCCCGACAATGATGTCGCGTCCGGAATCAATGCGGGCCTGTTTCCTGGCAGATGCCTCCTCAATGCGCATCTTGGGTATCCCTGTTTCGATGGCGGAGGCCATTCCTCCCAGCTTCTCAATTTCCATGATGTGTTCCCATGCCTTTCGGGCAATTTCATGAGTGAGCCTTTCTACGTACCAGGAACCGCCCCACGGGTCGACGGTACGGGTAATCATGGTCTCTGCCTGAAGATAAAGCTGCGTATTGCGCGCAATGCGGGCAGAAAAATCGGTCGGCAGGGCTATCGCCTCGTCCAGCGCATTGGTATGAAGCGACTGGGTGTGGCCAAGCACGGCAGCCATGGCCTCTATGCAAGTGCGCGTAACATTGTTGAAAGGATCCTGCTCGGAAAGGCTCCACCCCGAGGTCTGTGAATGGGTCCTCAGAGCAAGCGATTTGGGGTTTTTCGGATTGAACCCCTTCACTATCTTTGCCCAGAGCATCCTGGCGGCCCTGAGTTTTGCGATCTCCATGAAATGATTCATGCCGATGCCCCAGAAAAAGGACAGCCTGGGGGCAAAGGAATCGATATCCATGCCCGCATTCACCCCCGTGCGCAGATATTCAAGTCCGTCGGCCAGCGTATAGGCAAGCTCTATGTCGGCCGAAGCCCCGGCCTCCTGCATATGGTAACCGGAGATGCTTATCGAATTAAAGCAGGGCATGTTTTTAGACGTGTACTTAAAAATATCGGCGATTATCCGCATCGAGAACCCGGGAGGGTAAATATAGGTGTTCCTCACCATGAACTCCTTGAGTATATCATTCTGAATGGTTCCTGTCAGCTGGTCCAGCCTCGCTCCCTGTTCCAGTCCGCTTACAATATAGAAAGCCATAATGGGCAGAACAGCCCCGTTCATGGTCATCGACACCGACATCTGATCCAGGGGAATATCGTCAAACAGGATATTCATATCAAGAATAGAGTCAATTGCCACTCCTGCCTTGCCGACATCGCCCTCGACCCTTTCGTGGTCGGAATCGTAACCGCGGTGGGTAGCAAGGTCAAAAGCGATCGACAATCCCTTCTGGCCGGCTGCCAGGTTTCTTTTATAGAATGCGTTCGATTCCTCGGCCGTGGAAAACCCCGCATATTGCCTTATGGTCCACGGCCTCATCACATACATCGTGGAATAGGGCCCCCGCAGGTAGGGAGGCATGCCGGCTCCGAATGAAAGGTGCTCCAGTCCCTCAAGATCCTTTTCCGTATAGCCCGTTTTGACCGGTATCTTCTCGGTGGTGATCCAGGGATCATCGGCTCTGCCGTTCCTTTCGCCCGAAAGGGCAGTCCCCGAATGGTTTTTGGGGGAAAATATGTTGATTTTTCTGTAATCAGGCATGATATTTTTTGTTATAGTATTCCCAGCTCCTCCTGAAATTGCCGGAGAGTCTCCAGTACATCGGACCTGACGTGAATAAAATGTTTTACACCGCACTTTCTGAGCTCTTCAATATTCTCTTTGGGATACCCCGCCACAACGATGATCGCCCTGTCACCGAGGGCGCCTGCTATGGCCGGCACTATCAGCGGATATTCCTCATCTGAGCTGCAGACCACGACCACGGAGGCCTTGCTGGCCAGTGCGGCTTTTGCTCCTTCCAGGGGATCGCTGAAACCTGCATTTTCAATCAGCTCAAAACCCGCGCATCCGAAAAAGCCGGCGGAAAAGGCGGCCCTTGCCTTGCGCATGACGGGATTGCCGTATGTAAGCAGGAATACCCCGGGAGGGCCGCCGGCGAATTTTTCAGTCTTTAGCCTGAGCACCTCGAAGGCCTGTGCCCCCCGGTAAATCCTGACCGGCCGCCCGGGTCCTTTCCGGTCAGCCTGCATCAGGGGCCTGAGCAGGGATGGGTCGATTTTGCCCGAAACCTTGCCGGCAGGATCGGCAAACTGGTTTGTGCCAACCAGCACATCGCGTCTTGAGGCAATATGCTGATCCCTCCTGCCTGCGGTCTCCTCCAGCTTATCCTGCATCCACCCGCTTCCGAATGCCCCGGTTATCCCGCCCTGGTCCGTGGTTTCAAGGAAAAGCTTCCATGAGTGCCCGATAAGCGATGCGGTCAGGGATTCAATATAATATGAGCCGGCGGCAGGATCGGCAACCTTGTCAAAATATGCCTCCTCCCTGATTACAAGCTGCGTGTTGCGGGCTATCCGCACTGAAAAAGGAGTTCCCCCGTCTGTGAACACCTGGTCGAAAGGAGCCACGGCAAGCGAATCGGCGCCGCCAAGAATTGCAGCCATTGCCTCGGAGGTGGCGCGAAGCATGTTGACATGCGGATCATAAATCGTCTTATTCCATTGTGAGGTCACCGCGTGGATAAACATTCTGCCTGCAATTCCGGGATCCACGCTCCATGCCTCGAGCACCTTCGTCCACAGATACCTTGCAGCCCTGAATTTGGCGATCTCCATAAAATAGTTGCTGCCCGCTGCAAAAGTGAACCTTATCTTTCCGGCTGCCTTTTCGGCGGAAATCCCCTTTTCGGTCAATCGTTCCAGGTATCCGGCCGCCGATGCCATGGCAAAGGCCAGTTCCTGGACGGCGGACCCGCCTGCGTCATGGAAAATAGCGGCGTTAACGTTGAGAACGGCAAAGTTTGGAAGCCGCGCGGCGTTTTCAACAAGTGATGCGGCAAGATCAAAGCACCGGCTTTCATCACCGCCGGGAAAGCTCCCTGAAGTGAACAATGCCCCCAAAGGGTCATATTCTGCTGAGCCATGTACATCGTTTAGTCCCCCTCCCCTTGCGGCGCATTCATTGCCGAGAATTTCAGGCAACCCGGCATCGGGACTCCCGGTGACAAAATTAATTTCGGCCGAAGCCAGGCAGATATCCTTGAGAAGCAGGGAGAGATCATCTGTGGAATAGCTCCTTGTATCATCCATAATGAACCCGATCGACGAAGCGCCTTTCATCAGCGCATCGACGGCCTTTGCATTGGCAGATGCCGCATCCTGAACGGAGATATCCTGGCGTACCAGCCAGCTTCCAGGATTTTCGCTTCCCCTGGCAAAAGGATACCGGCCCGGGCCGGAAAAAATATGCCCGGTTTCTTCCAGGTCTGCTGCGGTGTAATAGGGACGAAGCCGGATACCTTCGGGAGTCAGCCAGGTAAGCTTTTTCTCATAGTCGGCTCCCTTCAGATCCTTTTTTATCAGTTCTTCCCATTGATCGTCTGATACCGGCGGGAATATGGTGAAAAGTTTTTCTTCTGGATTTTCGTGCATTTTACACTGGATATTATATATGGGTCAAAAATAACCACTAATTGATCTTTTTGCTAATGATTATTATCATAAAGGGCTGAAGGGAAATAAATGACTTAAAAGATGTTGCCGCCCTGTATGAGAATA
>SKQJ01000267.1 GCA_007119075.1 Bacteroidales bacterium
CTGGAGATACAACCGAGACGGACGGTCAGGATAGCCCTGTGGGGCGCAGAGGAACAGGGCCTTCACGGCTCGAGGAATTACGTCCGCGAGAACTTTTACGATGCGGCCGACGGGGGAAGGAAACCCGGCTACGATAATTTTTCAGCCTATTACAATATTGACAACGGGTCGGGAAAGATCAGGGGCATATACCTGCAGGACAATGATGCATTAAGGCCCATTTTCGAGGCCTGGTTCGAGCCCCTCAGGGATCTTGGCGTCACAACCACCACCCTGCGCCGCACGGGAAGCACCGACCATGTCGCCTTTGACAATGCCGGCCTTCCGGGGTTCCAGTTCATCCAGGACAGGCTTGATTACGGCCGCGGATACCATACCAACATGGATACCTTCGAGCGCATGCATCTTGGAGATATGATGCAGGTTGCCACAGTGGTTGCGGTTATTGTATATCATACCGCAATGAGGGATGAAAGGCTTCCGCGGAAGCCATTCTGAAATTGCCCCGGATCTGTCAGCTCCCGATCCGGTCCATCTGCTTTTTCCTGACCGGCTCACACCAGGTCCGCTCCCGCACATTCGCTGTTATCCCTGACGGTGAAATGAAAATTTTGTATTATCTTATGCGGAATTATTAACCAAAAGTCACCTCATGAAGACCCGCATAAAATACTGCCAGGCATGCAGCTTGCTAACCATCTTTGCATTATTGCCCGCTGTCCTGCTTTTCTCCTGCAACAATGCAAACAGTCCCGAAAATGAAGGGTATTATGTGGCGGCCTATATCTGGCCTTCATGCCATCATGATGAAAGGTTTGGCGACATGCTGTGGCCTGACGGGGAAGGGGAGTGGGAAGTGATAAAAAAAGGAACTCCCAGGTTTGATGGCCATTACCAGCCTAGGGTCCCCCTGTGGGGATACGAACATGATGATGACCCCCGGGTAATGGAAAGATGGATCGATGCCGCCCTTGATCATGGTGTGAATGTTTTTATTTTTGACTGGTACTGGTTTGATGGCGGACCATTCCTGGAGAACTCGCTGAACAATGGTTTTCTGAAAGCCGGCAATAATGAAAGCATGCAGTTTTACCTTATGTGGGCAAACCATGATGTAAGAAGAAATTACTGGAACGTGCACAAGTATGGGGATGACACTTCGGTGCTCTGGGAAGGTGCAACTGACCCTGAAAACTTCAGGATAATTGTTGACAGGGTGATAAACCAATATTTTTTAAAGCCAAACTATTTCAAGATCGACGGAGAACCGGTGTTTTCTGTCTTCAGCATTGATAACCTTATTAAAACTTTCGGCTCACTGGAAACTGCCAGGGAGGCCCTGGATTATTTCAGTGAAGAAACCACGAAAGCCGGCTTTCCCGGGCTTCATCTTCAGCTTATAACATTTGGCAATCCCTACGGAAATCTGGTTGAAACCATTGAATTTCTGGGCGCCGGCAGCGTTACAACCTATAACTGGGGGGGACCCCACCGGGAGGACTTTATCCGGTGGGGAACCGAGGCCATGGAGCGTAGGGCCCGCTGGGATGAAGCCCTGTCAGTGCCTTATTTTGCCAATGCCTCCATAGGATGGGACGACACCCCCCGGTTTCCGGAAAAAGGAAAGGAGGATGTGATTCATTATAACAAGTCGCCCGAAAGCTTCGCCGCTTTCCTTCAGAAAGCCAAAGAATACTGCGACGACCGCCCGGGACAGACACCGCTGATAACTCTTTTTTCATGGAACGAATGGGTTGAGGGAAGCTACCTTCTGCCCGACATGAAAAACGGGTTCAGGTACCTTGAAGCGGTAAAAAAGGTCACGAGCGGCGAATACGACCGGTACACCGAGTAATCCGTCCGTCCCTGCATTTTTTCCAGTCCGTAGGCACAGGCACCCTGCAGCTTTCGTTTTCGCATGACCGGTCCTTATCTGATTTCTACGAGTTCACCTGTCCGCCTGGTATAAGGGGGACTTCGCTTTCCGGCTCTGCCGGCTTAACCCGGCCTCTCGCTAAGTTCCAGCCACCGGTCGGATTTGGTGTCGAGTTCGCCGGTGATCGCGGAGTGCCGCTCCGAAAATTCACGGATTTGCTCCACGGTCAGATCCCCTCCTGAAAGCGCCTCTTCCAGAGATGCTTTTTCCTTTTCCAGGAGCTCGATCTCTTTTTCCAGCTGCTCAAGTTCCCGCTTCTCCCTGAAGCTGAGCTTTTGTTTCTGGCCGGCCGGCTTCTTTCCCTTTTCTGCAGCCGGGGCGGAGGAAGGCTGATCTCCCTTCCGGGGGGATCCGGCATCGGAGTGCTGGCTTTCCTTCGGGAAGGATCCGGGTTTGAGCAGCAGGTTTCCCTTCCGGGGGAAAACGGCGGACTGCTTTGCCGTGGCGGCCAACCGTTTCGCCTTTTCTTTTTCCTCCCTTTTAAGGTGCTCCCTGAACCGGGAATAGTTGCCCGGGAAATCGCGGATGCCGCCCCCGCCCTCAAACACGAAAATATGGTCGGATATCTTGTCAAGGAAAAACCTGTCATGCGAAACCACCAGCAGGCATATGCCGGCCGTGGCAAGATAATCCTCCAGTACATTCAGAGTTTCGATGTCAAGGTCATTGGTAGGCTCATCCAGTATAAGGAAGTTCGGGTTCTGCATCAGGACGGTCACAAGGTAAAGCCTCCTCTTTTCCCCTCCGCTGAGCTTTTCGATATAATCATGCTGCCTTTTCGGAGGGAACAGGAAATGGTTAAGGAACTGGGAAGAGGAAAGGGTCGCCCCGTCGCTCATTTTCACGACTTCGGCAATTTCCTGTACGGCCTCGATAACCCGCTGTTTTTCGTTAAAACGGATGCCTTCCTGGCGGAAATAGCCGAACCGGATGGTCTGGCCTGTATCTATGCTTCCGGTATCGGGTTTGAGCCTGCCGGTGACAAGATTCAGGAAGGTCGACTTCCCGGTGCCGTTTTTGCCTATTATGCCGACCTTCTCGAAACGGCTGAAGACATATGAGAAGTCATCAATGACTTTCTGATTGTCAAAACTTTTGCTGATATTTCGCAGCTCCAGTATTTTGTTGCCGAGCCTGGCGGTTCCGGCCCTTATCTTTATGTTACCGGCATCCTGTGTTCCTGCCGCCTTTTCCTCCAGGTCGTAGAAAGAATCGATACGCGACTTTGACTTGGTAGTCCTTGCCTTTGGCATCCTTCTCATCCAGTCGAGCTCCTTCCGGAGAAGATTACGCGCCTTGTCGGTCGCCGCCTGCATATTTTCCAGCCTTTCGGCCCGCTTTTCGACATAATAGGAATAGTTGCCGGAATACCGGTAGATCTCGTTGTTATCGAGCTCGATTATCTGGTTGCAGACCCTGTCCAGAAAGTAGCGGTCGTGTGTTACCATGAGGATGGTGAGGCTGGCTCTTTTGAGATAATTTTCCAGCCATTCCGTGACATCCAGGTCCAGGTGGTTGGTCGGCTCATCGAGTATCAGCAATTCGGGCTCTTCGATAAGCACCCTCGCCAGGGCGACCCTTTTTCTCTGTCCGCCGGACAATTGTCCGACCGCCTTGTCGAATTCGGTTATATCCAGATCGGTAAGTATCTGTCTGGCACTTGTTTCCCTGTCCCACGCCTGGAGGGCGTCCATCCTTGAGGTCAGCTCGTCAAGGCGTTCCCTGTCGTCTCCGGCCACGGCCTTCTCATATTCACGTATCGTATCGACTATTTCGCCTGAAGAGGCGAAAACCTGTTGCAGAACCGAGAGACTGTCATCGAGCACCGGATCCTGTTCAAGGTAGCCCGTTTTTAGATCCCTTACCCTTGTTATCCCGCCGCTGTCGGCCGTATCTTTCCCCGAAAGGATATTCAAAAGAGTTGTCTTGCCTTCGCCGTTCCTTGCAACCAGGGCGGTCTTGTCGTCCTTGTTTATCACAAGGGAGATGCCGGTGAATATCTGGAGACTTCCGTAAGATTTGCTGATATTTTCTGCCTGGATCAGGGGTGTCATCTGGTATAGTTTTGGAGATGCAAAAGTAAACAATTAAAAAATCATCTATATTTTTGTCCTGAACAATCGGGTGAAAATCCAGTGCCCGGTGCCTGCAAAGCTTGTGCTCCGATGCCCTGTGAGGCGTATCCCGGTGCCTGCAAAGCTTGTGCTCCCGGTGCATGGCCATGAAACCGCAGCGCCCGGGCGAAAACTGATTGCCAGCAGACAATGATCATGAGAAAAAAGGAGAGATTTCAAAAGGTGCTCGAATATTTTCTGCGGGAGCAGCCGTCGCCCGAAACCGAGCTGATGTATGCCAATCCTTATGAGCTGGTTGTGGCGGTAATCCTGTCGGCGCAGTGCACCGACAAGCGGGTGAACATGATAACCCCTGATTTTTTTACCAGGTTTCCCGATGTAATCTCGCTCGCCGGGGCGGAAACCGGCGAGGTCTATGAGGTAATTAAAAGCTGCTCATACCCGAACAACAAATCAAAGCATCTGGTGGGAATGGCAAAAATGCTTGCAGGTGAATTTGAAGGAAAGGTGCCTGCCGATGTCGGCCTTCTCCAGAAGCTGCCCGGGGTGGGCAGAAAAACTGCCAACGTGCTTGCCTCGGTGATATACGATATGCCGGCCATGGCCGTGGATACCCATGTGCACAGGGTGTCGGCCAGGATAGGCCTTACCTCCGACGCCAGGAATCCGCTGCAGACGGAAAAGCAGCTGGTCAGATATATTCCCCGGGAATTGCTTTCCAGGGCCCATCACTGGCTGATACTTCACGGGCGGTATGTCTGCGTGGCCCGAAAGCCCAAATGCGGCGAATGTGGCATAAGGGAATACTGTAAATATTACGCCCGGAAAAAGCAATCTTTTTCGGAATCGGAGAAATGATCGCATGTCTGGTTTTTTATGCGATATACAATTAAAAAAAGGTTTCAGCGTTAACCGGGGAACCAACCTAAACTCCAAAATCATGAAGACTCCGTCACTCTTAGCCGGAAAATCAGCCAGGGGTATTTTTATGTTTTCATTGTTCCTGCCGGGATTTCTATTATCCTATTCAATCACGCCTGATGATGATCTTCCACCACTGAACCGGAAGGTGCTCGAATATGTGGAATCGGTATTGGGCGAGCAGGTGCACCGGGGCGAATGCTGGGATCTTGCAAACCAGGCATTGCTGCTGATCGATGCTAAATGGGACGGCAGGTACAAATACGGGGAGGAATATAACCCCAGAAGAACAGCCGTGCTTCCTGGCGACCTTATCCAGTTCAAGAATGTGAAAGTCCGTTACCGGGAGGGCAACACGATCTATACCGAATCAATGGACCATCATACGGCAATTGTCTACAGGGTCCTTGAAGACGGCACCCTTGAGCTTGCCCA
>SKQJ01000140.1 GCA_007119075.1 Bacteroidales bacterium
AATGTGATCATGTTTGTCAGGAAATAATAATAGCTCAATGCCGATGCAAAATCATTGAAAATAAACAACATCATAACCGGCATCATATACATCATGGCCTGCATGCCGGGCATCTGGCTTGATCCCGCGGTCATTTGCGAGTTCATCCTGGTATAGATCACGGTTGATGCGGCCATCAGCAATGTAAACAAGCTTACATGGCTGCCATAGAAAGGAATGGTAAAAGGAAGATTGAGAATCGAGTCATAGGTAGACAAATCGGTCGCCCAGAGAAAACTTTCCTGCCTCAGCTCAAAGGAGGCCGGAAAAAACCTGAACAGCGCTATCAGTACCGGCAACTGTATAAGCATTGGCAGGCAGCCTCCCATAGGGTTAACACCGGCACGCTTATACAATGCCATGGTGGCCTGTTGCCTCTCCATCGGCTTATCCTTGGGTATCTTGCTGTTCAGCTCGTCGATCTGCGGCTTTAAAACCCGCATTCTGGAGGTCGATACATATGATTTGTATGTCAGGGGAAAAACCAGTATCTTGATAAATATGGTAAGCAACAATATGATTATCCCGTAATTCGTGATGTATCTTTCCAGGAAGTTAAATACAGGAATTACCAGGAACCGGTTTACCCAGCCAAAAATGCCCCACCCCAGGGGCACCATCTGTTCAAGTTCAAGATCATAGTTTTTGCCTGCCAGGTAAGTCCTCGAATAATTTCGCAATGTATTAAAATGGTTGGGCCCGAAATAAAACTGCATCGGGACCATTTCGGCCGGACGGTTCTCAATGGGGATCCGGATATCGGCAAGGTAATTCCTGATATAAGGCCCCTCATCAAACCGGACCTGCTCGAGTATGGCACTGGAAAAATGATTCTCGGCGATAAGTACCGAAGAAAAAAACTGTTGTTTAAAGGCTATCCATTTTAACCTGGTTCGCAGCTCCTCGTGATCGCGTTCCGGCCTTTCCGAAAGCTTATCGACATCATCGCCGAGAAACTTATAATTAATGGTAGAATAATTGTTCTCGTACTTGCTGCCTCTTTCCTGTCCGGGAACATCAATCTGCCACAGCAGATCAATATAGCTGGCTCCGGCTCCAAGGACCTGGTCCATCCCTACCAGGTTGATGGAAAAATCAACCATATAGCTGTCCGGCGCCAGACTGTACAGATATTCTATATACCTGTTTTCGCCGGCATAAAGCCGCATGGCAAGCGCAGACCCCTCCTGAATTGCGGGTGCCATATCCGCAGGCACGGGCATGAAATACAGATCATTTGTAGAAATGCTGCGGTTCTGCGCAAAGAAGTTCAGACCGAAAATATTTTCATCCCCTTCAAACAGCAGCAACGGCAATGAATCCCATGTCTGATATTCCTTTAGCTCGACCGACCATGGCCTGCCTCCTCTTGAGGATATATTTACCCTTACCTTTTCGTTTTCTATTGTATAAAGTTCATCTTCACCAATTGCGGCGGGGGCAAATGCCCCGAGCCTCCTTTCCTGTTCACCGGTTACCTGCTCAGGGTCTGTTTCCTGCAGGGGAAGCTCCTCTTCCAGATCATCCCTGGTTATCCGTCGTGCCTCCTCTTCGAGCTGCTGTTGTCTTACCATTTCCAGTGAATCCAGACGGCGCCTTGTGGCCTCGATTTCCTCGGGCGACGGCCGGTTCAGAACACTGAAAATAATAAGTATCAATGCAATGAGAATTATACCGGTTATCGAATTTCTATCCATGCTGAGTTACTTAATCTGTATATATCGTTGAAACATTAACGGGTTTAAATCAAAAATATGATATGTCCGCGCATACGGCTAATCCGAATTGCGAAATTTCAGTGCCTCACTGACAAAATTTATAAACAGCGGATGCGGACTGAGAACCGTGCTCCTGTATTCGGGATGGAACTGCACTCCGACAAACCACCGGTGTTCAGGTATTTCCATTATTTCCACCAGTCCGGTGTCGGGATTTATTCCGGAAGCAATGAATCCCTTTTCGGCAAACCGGTCAAGATATTCATTATTTATCTCATACCGGTGCCTGTGCCTTTCCAGCACCTCTTCCCGGTCATATATCCTGCTGCACCGGGTTCCCGGTTTTATGTTGCAGGGATAGATGCCAAGGCGCATGGTGCCTCCCTTGCTGGTCACTCCTTTCTGTTCTTCCATCAAATCAATGACGGGATGCGGCGTTTTCAGGTACATCTCGGTGGAATGGGCGTCTTCCAGTTTGAGAACGTTTCGTGCAAATTCGATTATGGCGCACTGAAGCCCCAGGCATATGCCCAAAAAAGGTATGTTATTTTCCCTGGCAAAGCGTGCAGCCAGAATTTTCCCTTCTATGCCCCTGTCTCCAAAACCAGGCGCAACCAGTATGCCGTGCATGTCGCTTAAAAGATCGCCGATATTGGATTCATTAAGTTTTTCGGACTGGAGGCTCCTCAGCTCAACCTTGCAGTTATTTACTGCGCCGGCATGAACAAACGATTCCATAATAGACTTGTATGAATCAGGAAGCTCAACGTATTTGCCTACAAGGGCGATTTTCACATGGTGTCTGGGATTTTTCACCTTGTTGACGAACTGCTTCCATGGTTTCATCTCCGGTTTGTTTTCAACAGGCAGATTCATTTTCTGCAAAACGGAGACATCGAGATTTTCTTTCTGCATCAGCAGGGGAACCTCGTATATGGTAGAAACATCGACCGACTCGATTACAGAACCAAAATCGACATTGCAGAACAGGGCAACCTTCTTTCTGATATCATTGTTAAGGGGATGCTCGGTGCGGAGGACCAGGATGTTGGGCTGGATACCGTTCTCAAGCAACAGCTTGACCGAGTGCTGGGTCGGCTTTGTCTTTAATTCTGCCGATGCCGACAAATAAGGTACCAGGGTAAGATGTATAACCAGTGAATTAAGAGGGCCCATTTCCCATTTCAGCTGCCTGATGGCTTCGATATAGGGAAGGGATTCGATGTCGCCGACCGTGCCTCCGATCTCGGTAATAATGAAGTCAAAATTGCCTTTTGATCCCAGGATCTTTATCCTCCGCTTTATTTCATCTGTTATGTGGGGAATGACCTGCACAGTTTTCCCCAGGTAATCACCCTTTCTTTCCTTGTTGATAACGGACTGGTATATGCGACCGGTTGTAACATTATTGTTCTGTGTGGTGGCCATATTGAGAAACCTCTCATAGTGCCCGAGATCAAGGTCGGTTTCGGCACCGTCTTCAGTCACATAGCACTCTCCGTGTTCGTAAGGATTTAGTGTGCCGGGATCCACGTTTATATATGGATCAAGCTTCTGTATGGTTACCGAATAACCCCGTGCCTGCAGCAATTTGGCGAGGGAGGCGGAAATAATCCCTTTTCCCAGCGAGGAAGTTACTCCCCCGGTTACAAAAATGTATTTTCGAAGTGACAAGGAACAGATATTTTAATGGATTAATAAAGAGCGCAAAATTAAAAATATTTTCAAAGAATCGGGGAATCCGGGCATTAAAATCCGGATCAGCTCATCAACCCGGCCCTGTATGAGATAAGGCGCCTATAAACAATAGAATAATTTATTCAGGATCCATCTCATCGATCATCCGTATCTTTTCCTCAAGCATGGCCATTTGTTTCTTCCCCTGCTCTATCTTCTCCCTGAATTCCCTGATGGTGGCTTCGGCTGACCTTGATTTTGCGAAGAACCCGATATTGTTCTCCCAAAGAGTGATATCGCTTTCAAGTTGTTTATAACGGTTGAGAAACTTTTCCCTTTCAAACTTCATCTTATTAAGGGCCTTTGGTTTCTGCCTGACCCCTTCAAGCTTGTGACGGAATTTCATAAGGTTCTTTTTGTTATCATCAACCTTCAGTCCCTCGAAATGCCTGTCTAAAGCAGCCCTGTATTGCTTTTGTATCTTTTCCTTTTCCTTTATGGGGACAAAACCTATAGAAACCCATTCGCGCTGATATTCCTTAAGGGTATTCAGACTGGCATCGAGATCGCTGCCGAACTTGAAATTCTCAATTTTCTCTATGAGCTCCAGCTTCTTCCTGAGGTTCTCCTCATACCTGGCATCGATACCGGAAAAATGTTCCGCTTTTTTGTCAAAAAAGTGATCACAGGCGGCACGGAACCGTTTCCAGACCGGATCATAATGTTTCCTGGGAACCGGCCCGATCTCCTTCCATTTTTTCTGAAGCGCGATCAGCTCGTCGGTAGTCCTTTTCCAGTCAGTACTATCCTTATAAGCTTCGGCCTGAATGCACAGATCAATTTTTTTCTGGAGGTTCTCATTGAGAAACTCTTTGTTTTTGCTGGTATATTCCCGCTTGCGAGCGAAAAACCGGTCGGTCACATTACGAAACCGATTGTATATCCGGGCATTGTCTTTCCTGGGCGCGAAGCCGATAGTCTTCCATGTTTTCTGCAGGTTGACCATTTCCCTGGTAAGCTTTTCGACCTGCTGAAAGCTCTCAAACGTAGTCTCATTGATCATTTCAGCTTTTTCACAAAGCGCAGTCTTTGTTTCAAGGTTTTTTTTCTGTGTGTCCTTCAGCTTGTCAAAATGCTCCTGGTGTTTTTTGTTTATCTGATGGGTAATCTCCCTTAAGCGCTCCCATATGGCATCTTTCTGATCGCGGGGCACCGGACCGGTTTCCCGCCACTGATCATGTATCTTCTGCAGCTTACGGAAGGCATTGATGATGTTTGGCTCAAGCAGGAGCTCTTCGGCCTTTTCACATAATTCAATCTTGGTTTCCAGGTTTTTTTTGAGATCGAGATCCCGCAGTTCCTTATCAATCTTTACCTGGTCGTAGAACATTTCCACGTGATGATGGTAGGTATCCCAAAGATCCCTGAGATTTTGCTGGGGGACCATTCCTGTTTCATGCCATCGTTTCTGAAGCTTCCGGAATTCGCTAAAGGAGCGGTTTATATCTTCGGTACGGCCGACCAGTTCCTTGAGGTCTTCGATTACTTTAAGCTTGGCCTCCAGGTTTGATTGCCTGGTTGAATCCAGGCTCCGGTTATGGGCGGCTTTTGAATGACGGTATTTCCGGTAAAGCTCCTTGAACCGTTCCTCCCGGGGATCTGTACCCGGATCAAATGCTTCGGCCTCTCCACCCTCCTGCATGAATCTTTTCCGCTTCTGCTCTATTTCGGCCTTGTGGGTTTTATAAAAATTTGACTTGATAGCTTCTACATCCTCTCTCACCCCTGCAACCGACGGGGATTCAAGCAATTCTTCAAGGGCCTTCAGCAGCTGTTCCTTGTCAAGATCCTGGTAATTAAGTGATCGGGGCTTGCCCGGACTTTCCGGGTCCCCGTTCTGGCCGGGAGCGGGTTTGTC
>SKQJ01000323.1 GCA_007119075.1 Bacteroidales bacterium
TCCCTCCGAATTCCATCCCGGGTGAAGAGTATCCCTGATTTCCAGCCATCGGAATGCTTCTTAAAAAAAACTTAATTTTGCAGTTATTCAGCATAAATTTCAGGGAAATCCGTTTTATTCTGAGCAATTGCTTGAAATCTAATCCGGACATTTGTATTGTTCCGGACAAACCGGATGCCGGATTGCAGATCCTCAATTCACGGCACGCCTGTCTGATCAACTAAAAGGATCATTGGATGAAGAAACTGCATTTATTTGTAATCAGGACATATGCGGGTCCGTTTGTTTCCACTTTTTTTGTGGTGGTTTTCATACTGCTCATGCAGTTCCTGTGGAAATATATCGACGATTTAATAGGCAAGGGACTTGAATTTGCAGTGATAGCCGAATTGCTTCTGTATACTTCTGCAAGCCTGGTCCCGCTTGCCCTGCCGCTGGCCGTTTTATTGTCGTCGCTGATGACTTTCGGCAATATGGGCGAAAATTTTGAGCTTACTGCTCTAAAAGCATCAGGCATATCGCTTCAGAGGATAATGAGCCCCCTGATTTTTTTGACGGTTTTAATAAGCATCGGTGCGTTTTACTTCTCCAACAATGTGCTTCCCTTTACCAACCTGAAAATGCGTTCGCTGCTTTATGATGTTCAGCAGCAAAGGCCTGAAATGCAGATCAGGGAAGGGGTATTTTACAGCGGCATAGATAATTACAGTATTAAGATTTCCGGCCGCAATTATCGTACAAACATGATGTATGATGTAAAAATATATGATCATTCTCTTGGAAGGGGCAATCTGAAAGTAAGCGTGGCTGATTCCGGTTTTATGAGGATAACCGAAGACAAGGGCCACCTTGTGACAACCCTTTACAGCGGTTATAATTACGAGGAGATGGAAGAAAGGGCAAGGCAAAGAAGGGAAAGGACTTTTCCCCATCGCCGGGACAATTTTGACCAGCAGGTACTCATAATTGAGCTCACGGGCTTTGATCTGCAAAGGACAGATGAAGAGGCATTCAGGCATAATTCACAGATGATGAACCTGAGCCAGCTTGATTCCACTATGGATTCGCTCCACCTGATCCTTGTTGAAAGGGTGGATGAACACACCGGCAACATGGTTCAATCAGCCTTTTTTAAGAGGGAAACCTTCCAGAGGGAGATGAACGATACGATTGCCAGAAAAGAAAGAAAGCCTGCAGACATTATGGGTATCGAAAGCGGGATGTCTATGGAACAGAGAATAAGAGCCTGGGACCAGGCGGCCGTTGATGCAAGGCTTGTCAGAAACCAGATCATATCCACCAAAACCGATTTCGACTGGAGAAACAAGAGAATACGAAGGTATGAAATGGAATGGCACAGAAAATTCACACTTTCTTTTGCCTGTCTTGTATTCTTCTTTATCGGGGCACCTCTTGGAGCCATTATAAGAAAAGGGGGCCTCGGCATGCCGGCCGTGATATCGGTGCTTTTTTTCGTGATCTATTATGTCATTGATATATCCGCACAAAAATTTGTCAAGGAACTGGTAATACCATCTTTCCCGGGGATGTGGATTTCCAGCTTCATTCTGCTTCCTGCCGGGATATTCCTGACATACAAGGCAACCACCGATTCGCCAATAATGAATACCGAAACCTATTCGAATTTTTTCAGACGGATTTCAACTTTTTTCCGCAAATTCACCAAAAAAAAATCTGGCTGAGTTGTTAACGGGCATGAACATCCTGGTAGTTTGCAACAAGTTTCCTTACCCCCCCAGAGACGGAGGCTCACTGGCAACATTCAATATGATCAGGGGACTTGCAGGCGCAGGCAACCGGGTTGATCTTCTGGCCATGAATACGAAAAGACATTACTCGCCGGAGGGTGCCCGGAGCATTGACATTGCGGGACTGAACCGGGTCAGGGATGTTTTTGTTGATAATACCATTAACATTCCGGGCCTCTTATACAACCTCCTGTTTTCCTCGGTGCCCTATAATGCGGCTAGATTTTTCAGCCGGGAATTCCAGGCTGTGCTCGGGGAAATGCTTCGTGAAGGCAACTACGATATTGTTCAGCTTGAGGGCCTGTATCTTGCGCCGTATATTAAGCCAATCAGGGAAAATACACAGGCAAAAATTGTTTACAGGGCTCACAATATCGAGTATAGAATATGGGACAGCTATTCCCAAAATGCTGGGAATCTCTTCAAGAAATTGTATCTTGGTGGCCTGAAAGAAAAAATCAGGAATTTCGAACGGGAGTTCGTGAATAAATATGATCTGCTTGTTGCAATCACCGGAGCGGATTTGAAGGAATTGAACCTTATGGGCAATGACAAGCCATCGGTTGTTTCGCCCTTCGGAATGTATCCGGGGGAAATTCCTGTAAAGGATGACAACGCCTCTGATGATATTTGCCTGCAATATATCGGGGCGCTTGACTGGTTGCCGAATATCGAGTCACTAAACTGGTTTATCGACAGGGTTTGGACCAGGATAAAAAGCAAATATCCCGGATTAAAATTCAGGGTTGCCGGGAGAAATGCAAGCAGGGGACTTGTGAAGAAAATGGCCGGAAAAGGTATTGAGTTCCATGGCGAAGTAAAAGACTCAGGCTATTTTCTCTCACAAAACGGCATATTCGTCGTTCCCCTCTTTTCAGGCAGCGGCATCAGGGTAAAGATCATTGAAGCCCTTTTCATGAAGAAAGCCATAATAGCCACATCATTTGCTGTAACAGGAATTCCTGTTGAAAATGGAAAGAATATCCTGCTTGCTGATAATGAAAATGAATTTATCGGTCATATAATCAAGCTGCTGGAGGACAGGGAGCTTTTTGCCGGTCTGGGGAACGAGGCAGGGGAATTATCTGCCGCCTGTTTTGATAACGGGCCTATAGCAGGCGAGCTTTCAGCTTTTTATAAAAAATATGCCGTATGATCGCTCTTGTTTTTTTCTGGCTGCCGGTTATTATGCTTACCTATTCCTATATAGTCTACCCTTTCTTGTTACGTGTACTCTCTCGCCGCAGAACTCCAAACAATATCGTTTACAGCATAACGGAAGATCTGCCTGCCGTAACAATCTTGATGGCTGTTCATAACGAACAGGAAGTTCTCCGGGAAAAAATTTCCAGCATTATCGACAATAATTATCCCCCCGGCAAGCTCAGGATTCTTGTCGGATCAGATGAGTCAACCGACAAAACCAATGCAATACTTGAAGAGATGTCATCTTCCATAAGTCATCTCCGTTGTTTCTACTTCAGTCACCGCAGGGGCAAAGCCCTGATCATAAACGAACTGGCAGGAATATCGCCCGAAGGAATCCTGATAATAACCGATGCAAATGTGGTAATGGGAAAGGATACCATATACCATCTTGTAAAGCATTTTAAAAACAGCAAAATTGGACTCGTTGATTCGAATATGATGCACAAGGGACTGAAGGATGACGGTATTTCCGTACCGGAAAATGCTTATATATCAAGGGAGGTAAGGATAAAATATGACGAAAGCCTGATATGGGGAACCATGATGGGGCCGTTCGGAGGGTGCTACGCCATCAGGAAAAAGCTTTATTGTGATGTGCCCGACCTGTTCCTTGTTGATGATTTTTTCATCAATATGAAGGTAATTACCTCCGGCCATAAAGCCATTATCGAACCTGAAGCAGTTGTGACCGAAGATGTGTCCAACAGCCTGAAAGACGAGTTCAGACGGAAAATACGCATTGCAGCAGGCAATTTTCAGAATCTCAGCTATTTCTTCAGGCACATTTTTTCAGGCATCCCCGGCCTGTCCTTCAGCTTTATCTCACATAAGGTGCTGCGATGGTTCGGTCCCTTCTTCCTGATTTCGGTTTTTATCAGCACTCTTTGGTTAAGCAGGGAAAACACATTTTATCAATATGCCCTGGCATTGCAGATTTCTGTGCTTATGTTGCCATTAATTGATTATTTATTAGGGAAAATCAAAATTCATATTATAATTTTGCGCTTCATAACACATTTTATCAGCATGAACTTTGCTTTACTGGTGGGGTTTGTAAAATTTTTGAGAGGAGTAAAAACAAATGTCTGGCAACCAACAAGAAGAAACCAGTAGAAAACTGGATACAATCGATGCGGCCATAGAAGATATAAGGAAAGGCAAGGTAATCATAGTCGTGGATGATGAAGATCGTGAAAATGAAGGCGATTTTGTGGCAGCATCGGAACTGACTACACCCGACATAGTCAATTTCATGGCAACGCACGGCCGGGGCCTTATTTGTGCCGCACTGCCTGAAAAACGCTGTGAAGAACTTGAGCTTGAGCTGATGGTGGGTAAAAATACCTCCCTTCATGAAACCGCTTTTACAGTATCTGTCGATCTGATCGGCAGGGGGTGCACCACCGGAGTTTCAGCATCCGACCGGGCAAAAACCATCAACGCCCTGGTCGATCCCTCAACGAGGCCCGAAGACCTTGCCAGGCCCGGGCATGTGTTTCCGTTAAAGGCCAAAGAAAAAGGGGTGCTTCGTCGGGCCGGCCATACCGAAGCCGCAGTCGATCTTTCGGAACTCGCAGGATTGAAACCGGGAGGTGTCCTGGTGGAGATAATGAATGAAGAGGGATCCATGGCCCGTTTGCCTGAGCTTTTCAAAATAGCCGACCAGTTCGGCCTGAAAGTGATTTCCATTGAAAACCTGATTGCATACAGGCTTAAGCATGAGAGCATCGTCGAAAAAGGAGTAGAGGTTAAACTCCCCACCAAATACGGCGAATTCCACCTGGTTCCCTTTCGTCAGAAATCCAATGGGATGGAACACGTTGCAATCATTAAAGGCCGGTGGACAAAAAATGACCCGGTACTGGTCAGGGTTCATTCATCCTGTGTTACCGGTGATATATTCAGTTCCCTGCGCTGCGACTGCGGCAATCAGTTGCATGAATCAATGAAAATGATACAGGCAGAGGAAAAAGGCGTGCTTGTCTATCTGAATCAGGAAGGACGCGGCATAGGATTGTTCAATAAGATGGCAGCATATAAATTGCAGGAAGACGGGATGGATACCATTGAAGCCAATATTAATCTTGGATTCAACGAAGATGAAAGGGATTTTGGTGTCGGGGCCAACATTTTGCATGCCCTCGGGGTAGGGAAGATCAGGCTCATTGCAAATAACCCGTTTAAACGCAAGGGGCTTGAAGGATACGGCCTGGAGATCATAGAAACCATCCATCTCAAGTCAAAGACAAACATGTACAATTATCAGTATCTTCTGACCAAACGGGATAAAATGGGCCACTTTCTCGACCTGGTAAGACCGGAAGAGTCGGAAGGCAATCCGGAAGAAA
>SKQJ01000440.1 GCA_007119075.1 Bacteroidales bacterium
ATCGGTATCGTCATCCCCTCCCAGTCGGGCAGCGGGGGCACATCTCCCAACAGGTTCAATGTGGGAGAAGACGTGGAACGCATCAACAATGTTTTTCCGCACTGGTTCAGTGACACTTTCAGGGAATTCAACCAGCAGGTGGAGAGACTTCCCTTTGACCAGCATTGCCTCATAGCACTGGCCGCCCCGAGGCCTGTTCTGCTGACCAATGCCACTGAAGACGAATGGGCCGACCCGGTCGGGCAGTTCAATATGCTGGTTGCGGCAACGCCGGTTTACGAGCTGCTTGGAGCGGAAGGGATCGGCACCACCCTGTTTCCTGAAGAGAACAGGCTGATCGATTCACGGCTCGGTTATTTTATCCGCCCCGGTAAGCACGATATGACAGAAACAGAATGGAACGCCTGGATGGATTTCTGCGACAGGCATCTTGACAGATGAGCATTCCAGGCAACATGCTCATCCCCTGCCGGATAATATCTTCCGCCATCCGGCGTTTTTTCAAAGCATGGCTGCACCGGATACGGGGTCGTTCCCGGGCAGCCGGCTTACGGCGCATACGGAAAGAATTTGTGATAATCCAAAGATTGGTTAAATTTACAAACCAATTCAAGTCTAACAAAATAAACCAGAGTGAAAACAATATTATTGATAATTATGGTCAATGCCTCCTTAACTGCCGCCGGTCAGGCGGACAATCCGCTTCTTACAAGGTATAATACCCCATATGATGTTCCGCCGTTCGACAGGATTGAAAACAGGCATTTTATTCCCGCATATGAGCAGGCTATGCAGGAACACAACGATGAGATCAATGCCATTGCCGGCAGCACTGAAGCCCCTTCTTACCAGAACACCATTGCGGCACTGGATTACAGCGGCAACAGGCTTGAAGAGGTAAGCCTGGTATTCAGCAATCTGAATTCCGCCCATACCAATGACGAGCTGCAGGAGATAGCCCGGGAAATGACGCCGAGACTTTCGGCTCATTACAGCAATATAGCGCTCAACGAGGATCTTTTTCAACGTATAGAGAAGGTTTATGAGCAGAGGGATGATTCCGGCCTTGATGCCGAGCAGAAGAAGCTGCTTGAAGAGACCTACAAAAGCTTTGTACGCGGCGGGGCCGCCCTCAGGGGCAAGGATCGTGAAAGGCTGCGGGAAATCGATGAGCGGCTTTCGGTCCTTATCCTCCAGTTCAGTGAAAACGTCAGGAACGAGGTAAACCGGTACGAGCTTGTAATCGACAACAAGGATGACCTTTCGGGCCTGCCTTCCGATCTTGTAAGCACCGCCGCTGAAGTTGCAAAAGAAAGAGGGCACGAGGGCAAATGGGTTTTCACGCATCATAATCCCAGTGTAATGCCTTTCCTCTCCTATGCCGACAACAGGGATCTGAGGGAAGAGATGAAAAAAACCTACATCAACCGAAACAACAATGACAACGAGTTTGACAATAAGGATATAATCAGGGAAATAATAAATCTGAGGATCGAAAGGGCAAACCTTCTGGGATATGATACCCATGCCCATTTTGTTCTTGAAGAAAATATGGCTGGCAATCCCGGCAGGGTAAACGAGTTCCTCGATGAGCTATGGGCTGCGGCGCTTCCCGTTTCCAAGCAGGAAGCCTACGACCTCCAGTCACTGATTTACCGGGAGGGAAACGATTTCAGGCTTATGCCGTGGGACTGGCGCTATTATGCCGAAAAGCTCAGGAAAGAGAAATATGACCTGGATGAAGAGGAAACTAGGCCTTATTTTTCAATGGAAACAGTCATAGAGGGAACCTTTATGGTGGTAAACAGGCTGTGGGGACTGGAATTCCAGAAGCTTGAGGATGCTCCCAGGTACCACGAAGACGTTGAGGTGTATAAGGTCATCGACCGTGACGGATCATATATGGGAATTCTCTACATGGACAATTACAACCGCCCCAGCAAGAGGGGCGGCGCATGGATGAGCGCCTTCAGGCAGCAATCGGTGCGGGAAGGTGAGTTTATGCACCCGGTTATTACTATCGTTTGCAACTTCAGCCGTCCTACGGCCGATGCTCCCTCCCTGCTCACATTTGATGAATATACAACCTTTTTTCATGAATTCGGGCACGCGCTGCACGGGTTGATGTCGGATGTAACCTACAGGAGCCTGTCAGGAACCTCCGTGCCGAGGGATTTTGTGGAGCTTCCTTCACAGGTAATGGAAAACTGGGCAAGACATCCCGATGTAATGACCATGTTTGCCAGGCATTACCAGACAGGCGAGGTGATTCCCGATGACCTGATCGAAAGGATCACGGCCGCAGGCCGTTTCAACCAGGGGTTTGCGACAGTCGAATACCTTGCAACCGCACTCCTTGATATGGATTATCACACATTGACAGAACAAAAAGATATCCATCCTGTGGAATTTGAAAGGAAATCGATGGACAGGGCCGGGCTTATCCCCGAAATAGTGCCTCGCTGGCGGAGCACATACCTGCTTCATATTTTCAGCCACGGCTATTCCGCCGGGTACTATAGCTATATCTGGTCGGGGGTTCTTGATGCAGATGCTTTTGAAGCTTTCCTGGAAACAGATCTCTTCGACAGTGACACGGCAGAAAGCTTCAGAAAAAACATACTTGAAAAAGGGGGGACAAGAGACCCGATGGAGCTTTACGTGAATTTCAGGGGCAGGGAACCGGAGATCGGACCGCTGCTAAGGCAAAGAGGCCTGGACTGAAGCAGGAATCAATATATTGGATATACCAAAAAAACAGGTCTCAGATCAATGTGTCCGGGGCCTGTTTTTTTAAACGGGTAAGCCACTGACTTACTATCTTTTACATGCAGGATCTTACAAAAGGGAAGGAACAGGGATTAATTTTCAGGTTTGCCGTTCCCATGCTAATAGGCAATGTCTTTCAGCAACTCTATAATATTGTTGACAGTCTTGTTGTTGGAAACTTCCTGGGAAAAGATGCGCTCGCAGCAGTCGGGGCCTCCTTCCCCGTGATCTTCACTCTTATCTCCCTGATAATCGGTATAGCAACAGGCACAACCATAATAATCGCACAATATTTCGGCGCAAAGGATTATGAGAGCGTCAGGCGGTCGATCGATACCATGTATATTTTCACCTTTGTAGCCTCGTTGATAGTTTCTGCAGTGGGCATTTTTTTTACCGACGACATTTTCAGGCTGCTTCAGCTGCCCGAAGAATTGCTGCCACAGGCCAGAAGCTACCTCACGGTTTATCTTGCCGGCATGATTGTCTTTTTTGGCTTTAACGGGACAAGCGCCGTATTGCGGGGACTGGGAGATTCCAGGACACCGCTGTATTTTCTGATCCTTGCTTCTTTAGTGAATATCGGGCTTGACCTGCTGTTTATCCTGGTGTTCGGATGGGGAATCGCTTCGGTGGCACTGGCGACGGTAATCGCACAGGGAGGGGCTTTTGTTACCGCCATCATATATCTTAACAAAACCCATGAAATTATCCGGTTTTCTTTCCGGGGACTGGTGTTTGACAGGTCGATATTCCACAAAAGCATCCGTATCGGGCTTCCCTCCGGCCTCCAGCATACATTTGTGGCACTGGGAATGATGGCGCTTATGGGCCTGGTAAACACTTTCGGCACCACCGTAATAGCAGCCTATTCGGTTGCTCAGCGCATCGACTCCCTGGCAATGCTGTTCGCAATGGCCTTCTCGGCCGCACTTACCAGTTTTACCGGCCAGAATATAGGGGCAGGTAATTTCGAGAGGGTCAAACGAGGCCTGAGGTCCACGTTGATCATGGGCAGCGCGGTGTCCCTGGCTGTCACCGCCGTTGTGCTGTTGTTCGGCAGCGAGATCATGGGCCTGTTCACTCCCGATGCCCAGGTGGTAGTCACGGGTACCCGCTATCTTAACATCGTCAGTCCTTTCTATATCACATTCACAGGCATGTTTGTGATAGGCGGCGTGATGCGCGGGGCCGGCGACACGGTGGTGCCCATGTTCCTCACGCTTTTTTCCCTCTGGCTGGTTCGCATACCCCTGGCGTTCTTTCTTTCATCGTTCATGGGCGAGGCTGGTATATGGTGGGCCATCCCTATCGGCTGGCTTTCCGGGATGATATTTTCATATCTTTATTACCTTACGGGGAAATGGAAAACAAAGGGCGTGACATGAAAGCCCTCTAAGCCTTATAGAAAGATACCGGCGTATCCGTTTTGTGGTCGGCCGGCATGGTAGGAAAAAAGATTTTAATAATATTTTTGCATTATAAAACATTAACCCAAAATACATCCGGCAGCTCATGATAAGATCAATGACAGGGTTCGGCAAGGCCGAGCTTGAACTGGCAGACAGGAAGGTCACCATTGAACTCAGGTCGCTCAACAGCAGACAGATGGATATCACTTTGAAAACTCCTCCGGTTTACCGGGGAAAAGAAACCATTCTGAGAAACGAGATCGCGTCACGCCTGAAAAGAGGCAAGGCCGATCTTATAATACAGGTCGAAGTTTCCGGAACAGAAGGCACTCATAGCATAAACGCCGGTGCTGTAAAAGATTATGCCGCACAATTGGACAAGATTGCCTCAGACATGGGCATGGACGGTTATGACCGGCTGGAGATGCTGAAGCTTGCCATGCGGATGCCCGATACGGTTTCGGCCGAAAAGCCGGAGGCGGACGAAAAGGAATGGGAAGCTGTATATGAAAGCGTCCTTTCCGCCGTAAGGCAGCTTGACCAGTACCGGATACAGGAGGGAGAAGCCATGACCGCCGATATTGAAAACCGGATAAATACGATCGAAGAAAGCCTTGCCTCTGTCGACCAGTTTGAAAAACCCAGGATCGAGAATATTCGCAAGAGGCTTCAGCAAAACCTGCAGGAGCACATGAATAACAGCAATGTTGACCGGAACCGGTTTGAGCAGGAAATAATCTACTACCTTGAAAAATTCGATATCACCGAAGAAAAGGTAAGGCTTGGCAATCATATTTCCTACTTCAGGGAGACGCTCGGGTCAGGGGAATCGCCCGGCAAGAAACTCGGATTCATAACCCAGGAGATGGGCAGGGAGATCAACACTATCGGGTCCAAGGCAAATGATTTCAATATTCAGAAACTGGTCGTGCAAATGAAGGATGAGCTTGAAAAGATCAAGGAACAATCATTAAATATTCTGTGATGCCGGGCAAACTCGTCATATTTTCGGCTCCTTCGGGTGCCGGCAAAACAACTCTTGTTAAATACCTGCTCAGGCAGATTCCTGACCTGGCATTCTCGGTCTCGGC
>SKQJ01000248.1 GCA_007119075.1 Bacteroidales bacterium
CCAGACCTACAGTCCATGGTTTAATGAAAGAGGCACTAAATGGAATAATTATAATGTTGAAGCGTGTTTAGCCTATAATAAGGATATAATTGATCAGATACTGGATGCCGGCTGGATGATGAATTTCGTACGGTTGCACATGGATCCATACTGGAGTAATACGCCCGGATGTGTTCCCGATGCCCATGAACTTCCAAACTGCTTCAACGAAGTCCGGTTCAGGAAATACCTCGATGAAGTATTTATTCCAATGGCAGAATACGCCATTTCCAAAGGATTATATGTTATTATGCGCCCCCCGGGCGTATGTCCTCCCGTAATCGGAGTTGAAGACGATTATGACTATGCCCGGTACCTGCTGACGGTTTGGGATATAGTATCCAATCACCCCCTGATAAAAACCAGGCATGAAATTATGTTTGAACTGGCAAACGAACCTGTTAATATCCGATTGGCAGATGGAACCGTAGGGTCTAATACTCAGGCACATTTTGATGTTCTGAAAGAAATATTTCAGCCGGTGGTTGATAAAATACGGGAAAATGGTTTCCATAATGTGCTCTGGATACCGGGATCAGGCTATCAGTCGCATTACAAAGGCTTTGCCGTGAATCCCATCGAAGGGGAGAATATCGGGTACGCCGTACATGTCTACCCAGGCTGGTTTGGCAGTGCAGATGGTTATGAAGTATTTAAAGAAGAATGGGACAAGAATATTAAACCCGTTACTGATTTTGCTCCCATAGTGGTTTCAGAAATGGACTGGGCTCCTGAAAAATACAATTCATCCTGGGGCAAAGGCATTACCGGTACGGCCGGCGGAGAGGGTTTTGGAGCAAATTTTAAAAAGATTGTTGATGACAGCGGCAATGTGAGCTGGTTGCTTTTCACAGAACCTCACCTGCTGGCCCGGTTCACAGGCGAGCCACCCGTTGAAGGTGAGCCCTATACTTTTCTTAATGACCCTGAAGCTTGTCCATGGCCTATCTTTCACTGGTATCAGGAGTATGCGGAGGAATACCCGCTACGGCCCGAATTCGAATACCGGTCTATCAGCGACAACGGTGATGGCACTTTTGCCAATCCCGTTATTAGCGGAAACTTCCCTGCGTCCCTCCTGGTAAAAGAGGACGACATATTTTATATGTATTCCCGGAACTCGACATTCACACCTGATATAACCGTCCTGGAATCCAAAGACCTTGTGAACTGGGAATACTCCGATAAATCTCCGGTAAATATTCCTTTGGATAATATCATGCTCGTGGACGATAATGATATCCATTCAGGGTCCCTGGTACAAACCAGTACCGGTGAATGGTGGGCAATGGTTAGTTACAACAAGGGCCCCTTCGGTAGCTTCCCTCATCTTTTGCCAGTCACCTGGGACGACGACCTCCCGGTAATTGACGATTCCGCCAAAAATGCAACGAATATCACCAAACCCGATGTTGGAAGGTATTACATGAAAGAGGCACTCCGGACCAATGACGTTTTTCGTCATTATGTGTTGGGTTTGCAGTGGGGATGGCATGGTATTCCCGACGATGCGAACTGGTCTCTTATCGAACGCGCTGGTTTTATGCGATTGAAAACCTCACAAAACATACTTGCTCAGCGCATTCTTGCTTACCCGACTGATCCTGATGATTCTTATGGAATAATCCGGATGGAAATTGACAATATGCGTGAAGGCGATGTAGCAGGCTTATCAATTTTTCATGAAAAATCCGGATTTATCGGAGTGCAAATACTGAATGGGGAAAAGCGACTGGTTACTTTTATCGATAATGAAATGCAAACAGGGCCGATTCTAAACGAAACAAGCATATATCTCAAGGCAATAGCAAGTTACAGCAGAGGTGATGCAGGTTTCTATTTTAGCCCCGATAACGAAACGTTTACAAAACTGGGAAATGATATGACTATGGACGACATTTCTTCAGATTCATTTGCCGGATACAGATTCGGTATTTTCAATTATGCCACAGCCGAACCAGGCGGCTATGTTGATATCGATTGGTTTTCAACTGAAAGCGGCTTTACGGAAGATAAATTCTATCCGGCCGGTTTTGAGGTTTATACTGAGGAATCACTCACCTTAACTGATCTGATTGTCGAGGAAAATATTACACTGTTAACTAAAAGCTCGAAGAGCTCCGGTATTAAGGCAGTTTATGCTAACGGGCATATCCGGGACATTAGCCTGGATGCTGAATACTCGTTGTACGATCCCGAAATAATATCTGTTAACAATGGCATCATCAGGTCCTTCAGGGATGGTGAAACTACATTAAACATTGCTTACACAGGACCTTTGGGCCACCACCTGCAGGTGTCTGTAAATGTTGTCTCTGCAACTTTCCCGCTGACCAATGAATTGTTTGATCCCAGAATATGGGAGAATGGCACTTTCGATGAAACCACGAAAACGCTGCATACCGGCCCATGGGGTTTTGGCGGATGGCAGTATGATGGCATTGATTTATCTGATTACAAATATGTCGTGGCCCGTCTGGGTAGTGCCAACAATGCCAGCGTTGATTTCAGGCTGTTTGACGGAACCAGTTACTGGGGGTCTCCGGCCTCATTCAGCTTCGGAACCAGCCGCCAAATTGTTGTGAATCTGGAAACCGCCAAAAAAGGAAATGGCGACCCTCTCAATTCAAAGCAAATTTATATTGCAGGCTTCTGGTCGAATGGCAGTAATCCTTTTGTCATTGATACGGTTTTTCTGTCCAATTCGCCTGAATTTGGGACCCCCCTTATTTTCATAAATGGAAAAGGCGGAACCGGTACGTACAGCCTGGACGGTTTTGGTTACCAGGAGGGATCCGGCCCCTCTGCCAGCCAGTCATTCACTGTTTCGGGCGATTTACTTACCGGTTATATTGAAATAAATGCACCGGCCGGATTTGAAGTGTCGCTGGAAGAAACAGAAGGTTTTGCCGGGAGCTTAACACTCGTGCCGGACAACTACCAGGTGAAAGAAACCACCGTTTTTGTAAGGATGATGTCGGGTCTTGCAACTGACTCATATAGTGGAAATCTTACAGTTTCTTCAGCGCGGGCATATACCAGAAGGATATCGCTGGCAGGAATTATTGATCTGCCAACAAGCCTTGATTTTCTGCCTGAGACCGGTGCTTTTGTAGTGTCAACCGAATATTACACATTAACCGGACTTAGGCTGGAAAGTGTTGAGCATCTGACTGGAATATTCATAGTAAAGGAACACATGTCGGATGGAACCATAAATATTTTTAATATCTTTAAACAGAGGTAGGTACTGCGGAAGTGCTTCCCCGGAAGGGATGCCGGTCAGAATGTGTGTAATATTTCCCGGATCTGTTAAAGGTTCTTAAATCAAAGTTGGGAAGAAGATAAAAATGACCCGGAATGCTATATTTGAATCGCAGATATACTAATAGAGATTTATCATGCATCCATCAGTCATTTACCAGTTCTGAATAATTACCCAATCCTATGAAGAAACGAGATTTTTTAAAAGCCGGGCTTATCGGCCTGGGGGCATTTATGGTTCCGGGAAAATCAGCTGCCCTGGAATTTTATCCCCGGCCCTCCGGCAAAAAGTGGGCTGTGCTTTTTGCTACCTGGTGCGGCTCTTCCCGTGATGCCGGAATCTGGGTTTCGGAAGGCATGGGCGGCATAGCAAATGTGTTCGATGTAAGGGAAAATCCCGATCTGTCGGGTTATGATCATATTGTCGTTGGTAGTTCAATTAGAAGCAACCTTATCCCCGGCTCGCTTAAAGAATACCTGGAGAAGAACCGGCGGTCGATAAACGGCAAGGTACGCGGTCTTTATGCCGTTTGCGGAAATATGATGCAACCTCCCGGCAGGGAGCAGTATGCCGCTTTTATTGACGACCAGCTCGCCGTTCTTACCGGGGCTTCTGCCGTACCCTCAAAGGTTTTCCTGGGGAGAATAACCTGGGGACTGATGGATCCGGATGTGCGTGAAAGGATGCAGGCCATACCCAACATGAGAGAATATGACAATCTGAAGAGAACGGAATGCATGGCTTTGGGAAGGGAGATTCTGGAAGCAACCAATTCTGTTTGATTTTGGTTTGATTATTTTTTTCCTGTTAATGTGGCCCGGCTCATGATCAGGGCTGCTACGTCATGTCGCCCCGCTGACCCGGATCGCTTCCGCACGTTATCCCGTTGCTGCCGATGAGCCAAGGTTGCCCGGGCAGGTCGTCTTCCTCTGAGGCCGGTTCCTGCTGACGTCATCTCCTGCTGAGGTAAGCTACGCTTCTTCCCGGACTGATGACCTTTTGAGCGCCTTTACATATTTCTCGATAAATTCCTCCTTACGGCCCGATTTGTACTGCATTATATACCGGGGATGTTCCAGCGGAATCAATTTTTCAAAAAATTCATTTTCGGCATTAAGTGCCGAAAGTACCTTGTAATTTTTGCCGGCACCAAGACAAAATGCCACGTCGGTCATGACGCCCAGGGAAATATGACTGCGGATTGATTTGACGAGAAAGTCGTGCAGGGTCTCCAAAAGTTCTCTGCTGTCATAGTAGTTATAATTTGTTTCTTTCCCTTTTTCTGTTGTTTTTACAAACCCGAGGGGCGAGGGAGAATTTATGTAATAGTCGCCGCAGAACTTTTCAGTTCCACCGTAAGCATCTATAACTTCATATATAAAAACGGAGGAGGGCTCATGTGTTTTTAGTCCTTCAATTTGTAATCCGCATTTTTCCGAGAGGCGTTTTGTATCGGTAAAGGGTATTCCTGTTACACCGGCGCCAAACCTTCCCGGATTAATCCCGAGTATCAGTCTCCGCTTTCTGTTATCATTGTAAAATTTCCGGTAATAGCAGGAAGATACCTTCAAAGCTTCAGGGCTTTCAATAAAAGGGTTCATTACTTTTATTCCCGGGGGCAGCTGATGACTGAAGGAAAGATTTTTGTTGAATTCAATGACCCTGTCGGCAAATGTGGACATAATTACCTGATAACTATTTGTAAGGTATTCCTTTAACAATCAAGTTTATTGTAAATCAAATAACGCATGGCGTTTATTGAGACAGCAAAATAATTACCGGCAACAGTTGCCGTAATAAAGGTTTTTGTAACTTGTTGCGAAAATGATCTGTTAATCAAAGCAATCTGATATGCCGCATCTGTTGCCAAAATTAAAGAAATTAAGGGAAAGATCGGGGCCGACCGAAAAATCACCAGCGGGCAAGTCCGGCCCGTGCAGATCTGAAAAAAA
>SKQJ01000435.1 GCA_007119075.1 Bacteroidales bacterium
ACCGTGATGCCCCGGAAATCCATAAGATAGAGATACCTGAAATGCTGTCCTGTCATCACATTGAACGAACCTTGGATATTGGAGAAATTAAACAATTTCCAGTCGCTTGCAGGAAAATATATAAATCCCGATTTGCTGATCAGGAAAAAGGCAATTATCCCAGCTACCGAAAAAATCGTGACGGTCTGCAGAAAGCGGGCTAATTTCCGGGAGTAGCCTCCTAACAGGAAAAAAAACGAAACAGCCGCCGAAGGAATCACAAACATAACGAGGAACAGCCGGTTGCTCAGCATGGCAAGAAACCCGAATAACATAAGAAGCCGGAGATATTTTGTCTCTCCGCTTCGCAGGAAATTAACCGTAAACAGTAGACAGAGAACTGTCATAATAAAAGCCCCGAGATGATAGCTGATGCTGAGGATATAGAAAGTAAAAACAAAATCGCCGGTAAACGCAGTGACAAAAAAGATAATCAGCATCAATAAGTTAGCCATGGCAAGCATATGCCAGGAGATATCCCTTGCCACGGTTTTCAAAAGAAAGCCAAGCAATAAAAGCAGAGCCATATACTGTACGACACTGAAAGCCAGCATAGCAAGCTTGAAATCGGCTATTATCCCGTTGAAAATAAAAAAGACCAGCATATCGGGGAAAAAGTTCGGGGCTCCGTTCAGGTGCCAACCCCTTAAGCCTGAATTATCGACGAAAACATCCCTGAAGATCGAGGGCAGGTACAGGGTATCGGAATTGAACCAGGTCATTAACTGGTGTGAATCAAGGGAGGAAAATACGATCAAAACCCATACCAGGTTAATTGCCAGGGAAGTCAGCCAGGTTATAAGTCCCGATCGCATCATAGTAAATTGCTCCTTTGAATAAGCTTCAAATTTAGTAGTTTTACAAAATAAATACACCACTATTCAGCTGACGGATCAAATCGTTATGCCCATGGCATGGATATCCGGTGAGCTTTATTATGAATTGCCATTAAATACCCCTGTTGCCAGGCATTTTCCATGCAAAAAATTTTCCGCATCCTCCTGTATTTATCGATCCTGTTTTTCATCTGGTACCTGTACCGGACCGATTACCTGGTTTTTGAAGATATCAGTTTTGACCCGGGTCTGCTCGCTGCATCGATCTTTTTTTTATTTGCAGGCTTCCTGGGCATTTGTGTGAGCTGGGGACTGGCGCTCAGGGCCAGCGGCAATCAGGCACAATATACCGATGCCATCATTTCCCAGGGCATCTATGTATTCGCCAAATATATACCCGGAAAGCTCTGGGTCGTGATGGGACGGGCCTCCTGGTTCAGCCCCGACAGGGCAAGGCTGAAAACGCTCTCACTGGTATCTTTGCAGGAGCAGCTGGTTTTTCTGTGGTGGGGACTGGCACTCAGTCTGCCGCCCACCTTTATGATCCTGCAGAAGCCGTGGCTTGGGCTTATAATTGCTGCAGGCATCGCAATGCTCACTCTCCTTTTATTCTCCGGCTGGCTTTACAGGTGCTTTTCCGTCATTCTCAACAGGCTGCTTAAAAAGGACTGGGAATTCAAGCCCATGAAGAGGTCGTTTTTCCTCAAGGTCAGCGTGCCGGTCCTCCTTTTCTGGCTCCTGTGGTCGGCCGGGTTCTGGTTCCTGATGATCTCCATGTTCGATAACGTGCCGCCTCTTCTGGCCTTTGTTTTTCCGGCCGGGATGACATATGGTTTCCTGGTGATATTTATGCCGGCAGGAATCGGCGTACGGGAAGGGGTCCTGGCTGCTTTCCTCATTGCCGGGGGTTTTGCCCCGGCTAACGCCGTAACAATATCAATAGTGTCGAGACTCTGGTTTGTTGCCGGTGAAATATTGCTGTTCCTGCTGGCATGGGCGTTGAAACTTGCCGGAAATGGCCGGCCGGCTGCCATTGCCCGGGCCGGAGAATGAATTCAGGCAACCATGGCCTTTATCTCCCGGTTCTCATTGGCGCTGCAGAACTGATTTTTCCGGAAGCATGCCGGAACGATCCGGGATTCAGCTTCCGCGGGAATAAAGGCTCTGGTTATCCTGTATGTCCATCCACATTGCAAACAAGAGGGATTGCATCGAGCTGACCATAAGGAACACGAACATAATGGAGTTGAGAATAGGTCTTTCTCCCACGGCGTCGCCCAGATAATATGCAAGTATCCTCACGGCAAAAGGAATGCTAAGGAAAAACAGGATAAAAGCCATATTATAAAGTATAAACAGGGGGTGAAAATCCCTGATAAAATATTTCAGCCACATCCTTTTGAAAAACGATTTGAGCAGCAGCCATGAAAGCCGCGGTATTACTTTCCGGATCTCCATTTTTGACTTTTCGCCTATGCCGTACACCGGCTTGATCTCAACCTCCCTGACAGTGCAAAGGGCAATATTGAGCTTGACCAGCATGTCATTGGGCATCCCGTATTTTTTGTATATCCTGTGCAGGGGGATTGCATTCAGAGCCTTTTTTGAGATAGCCGTATAGCCGGTCTGGGTATCGGAAACCTGCCAGTATCCGGAGGCCAGTTTGGTCAGGATAGACAATATCGAGTTGCCCAGGAACCTGTTGCGCGGAATAACAAGCTGGGAGCTTCCGTGGATAAGCCTGTTTCCCTTCACATAATCTATGCCTTCAACTGCCACCGGCCGGCAGATCCTGTCGAGCTCGGCCGGATCCATCTGGCCGTCGCCGGCCATCACCGCAGTGCAGTCAATGCCATGATCCTTGCACCATTTATAGCCCCTTGCAATGGCGGCACCTACCCCGCTGTTGCACTGCATGTCTATTAAAATTATCCTTTCGTTTTCAGGATCGCCGTTTACGACACTGGAAGGCGGGAAAAATTTTATCTCCCCGATCATAAGCTTCTGAAGCTCCCTGTTGGCCTGCTCATAACGGCCGGTTATCTCCAGTCCCGTGATATTCGTGATCTGCGGTGCCCTGTTGCTTTCCGGGTTCAGGTAGCGGCGGACTATTTCCCCGGTGCCGTCGGTCGAGCAGTCATTCACTACTACGATCCTGTCGACAAAACCGGGCATTTCTTTTATCACGTCTTCTATCTGGGTCTCTTCGTTGTATGCGGGGACAACCACCGCGATTGTTTTGTTCTCAAGCATTATCTCTGGTTTTCATAGATCCATTCTGCATCGCGGATCAGCATGGTATCGAAGGGGACCTTGTTTTTGAGTGCCTTATTCTTAATGTAATCCACCATCTGCGGATTACGGGAAATCTCATCGGTTATGATCTCGACGGCCCATAATTTTTCGTAATGCTCCCGCCCCTTTGTTTCGAACATTATCACAGCCTGTTTATTGGATTGTGCGGCCGTGCCGGAAATTTCCCGGCCGTGGCCGTCCGAAAGGCTGTCAGTCGCTGGCCCGCGATCCTCCAGTCTGCTTTCAATCCACATTATCAATTCCCCGTCCGAAGGCGATCTGCGCCATTCGCCCGGGGCGTGTTCCTTTGGTTCCTGGCGAACTTCCCGGTATATGCCCTGCCGGGCAAGCTCATGGTCGGGAAAGGTTATCAGGCTCCAGTACCTTTCGGTTGGACGGAGCTTCAGGAAGGTTTCGCGGTAAGCCTCAGGGTTCATCCACCACCAGTGGATGGCATTGTTCACATACTGCCGTGTCTGGAAAAGATTGTAGAACAGCAGCAGGGCCAGTATTCCGGCAACAGGCACACGGATCGATCTTCCGCGCCTGACGGCTGCTTCGATAAAGGCCGCCAGCGGTATTGCCAGCAGGGCATATGAATCAACAAACGACCGAAGGCCGAAACCGCCGCCATACCACCAGTTCCACCATGAGGAAAGGACGTATATATTCAGGATCATGAAAACCAGGATCGCCGGGCCGGGCCCGGTTCTTTTTGCCAGCAGGACAATTATCCCCGCAAGGGAAAACAACATTATGGGAGTATAGACAAGCCAGCCTTTTTTTATGCTGAAAAGGATATTGAATATCTGAGGGTTATTGAAAAAGAACCTGCCCCCCTCCTCTCCGTAGGTAAAATAAAAAATTTTGCCCGAAACCCAGTGCCAGTAAATAAACTGGGGAACCCATACCAGGATGAAGCACAGTGCCATCAGAAGCACCCAGTGATACCTCCTTGTGAAAAAGAAAAGCCGCTCTTTCATATCCTTCAAGCTTCTGATATCCCACAGAAAAAAGATCAAAAGAACAATGATGTTCACCGGCCTTATCAGGGCGATCAGGCCGGCCAGCAGTCCGGCGGGCACGATTGCCCGGAGCGATGGGCGGTCATAAAACCTGATTGTCAGCCATATGAATGCTGCGATCAGGGAAAAATTGTATACATGGGTCATCGCCGCCTCATAAGTGGAATAATAGAAGAGATTGGTGCCAAGGGCTACGGCGATAATGGTTGCGGCGATGATGTATTCGCCGAAATATCGGCGCAGCACACTTCGAAGGAACAGCAATCCGGCCCACAGGTAAAACAGGGCAGCGAAAGTGAGGGAAAACCGGTATGGACGGGAATACCCGTCGGCTTCCCAACGGGTAAATCTTGCCACCGTATGGGCAACGGCAAAGAATGGCGAATATAGTGCAGACATGGCCATGGTGGTAATTATGGCATGCCTGCCGGTCGGGGTTTCGATCGGCCAGATCAGATCGCCGAACTTATCGATATTGGTACTCCGAAACTCAAGCGAAAGGTCATTATAAATAAAAACTGCCGGCAGCCAGGCATAATAGGATTTCACATCCCATTCAATAACCCCTTCGGGGTGATTATAGCGTGCATGCCGGAAATTGGTTAGCAATACAAGCATCAGAACAAGTCCGATGGAAATGTTGACTATATTTTTGCCGGTCCATGCTGAAATGCAATCAATAAATTGCATATTTCCCATAATACAGCGGTTAAGGGGCAGAAAGAATCATCTGAAATACAGAACGGCAAATATACATGAAAATTTTTTCAGCCAATTTACATACAGACGGATGAAAAAAATTTTTATGTTAAAGCGAAGCGGTTCCTCCTGTAAGTCAAAATTATAAGGTACCCGCTCACAGATAGAATACGCGGGTGATGGCGAATCCGAAATAGATGTCGCCGGCTGCCCATGTTCCGGTGGTGTTTACAAGATAAGCCTTGTCAAAAATGCCCTGGGTGTTGGAAAAGAACAGCTGAAAGACATGCCCGCCGGTCTCCAGGTCGAACCCGACCGAAAGGGGGTTGGTATTATTCACATCGGAATC
>SKQJ01000090.1 GCA_007119075.1 Bacteroidales bacterium
CTGAAATCATCGGCCAGTATGACGGTGTGCAGTGATTCCGGCATCGATTGCTTCAGTCTGCCGGCCATCCTGTCGGAAACGATAATAGCGCTTGCTTCCGAGTGATGGAGAATTCCCTTGATTTCGCTTTCGCTGAAATCGGTCAAAATGGGCACAACTATGGCTCCCATATCCGTTATTGCCAGGTATGAAACTCCCCAGTGGGGCATGTTCTGGCTAAGAATGGCAACCCTGTCCCCATATCTGATTTTCCTGGAGCCAAGCAGGCGGGAAATGTCCTTTGCCAGGGAATAGACTTCAGAATATTTATAAGGGGTGCCGCCCACGAATGACATGGCGGTATTGTCGGGATAGCGCCGGTTGCTGTTCTCCAGCAATTCAGAAAGGGTATGCTTCAGGGGTAGGTCCATTGTTATTTGGAATTTTCAGGGTTGGTCCATTTGTTGTTATCTCAATGACAGCAAATATCGGTTTTTTTCGACAAAGTTGATCATGCCGCTCAATTCCCCGGGCAATTTCCAGCCGCAAACGGTCAATTCCTGAATATTCCCCGCTGACGCCGAAAGGCGTTAATGCTTCTCGATTCTCCGGGCAATTTCCAGCCGCAAACGCTCAACCCCTGCATTTTCCCTCCGTTGCCGTTTTTGATGATCAAATTGCAATCAGGTCTATTTTTTATAACGATATGGAATAATATTTGTTTACTGGTTAGTAAGGTTAATTACAGTTAAAATATTTTAATTCCTTTGTTGAATTGTGGAAATAGCCGTGTCTATTGTTATATTTATGCAACTTTTATTTAGTGATGCCGTAAACTATTACCTTAAAGCAACCGTTATATATCGAAATAAAAACCAGGTTAAAAAAAAGAGAATATGCGATTTATAGTTGTGTTTCTGGTATTTGCAGTATTTAGCTCCGCATCTGTGTTTTCCCAGGAAAACCAGGGGGCTCATATTGCGTTCGACCGTGAGCTTCATAATTACGGTGAGATTTCTGTCGACAGCATTCCCGATGGAAAAATCAGCTTTGCCGTATACAACCAGGGCAATCAACCTCTTGTCCTTACAAATGTGAGGGCCTGTTGCGGGACCAGGGTAAATGATTATACAAAAAAGCCCATTGCTCCAGGCGAAAGCGGATTCGTTGAAGTACAGTTCAGGATCGTCCCCCAGCCTCATACGATCAGGCGCACGGTGACAATCCAGTCTAATGCCGCAAACCGGCAGACTTCCATACTGAGGATCCAGGGACAGGTTGTTGAACAGGAAGGTGACCTTACGGTCCAGTGAGGTGCTGTTCCTCTAATTGGTTCTGTGGTCTTTTTCCTCTGCCGGTTTATTGTCCAGGATCTGCTCTATCCGTTCCATCACTTCGCTATCCAGTAACGGCACGGCCTTCAGTGCCTTCATGTTTTCATTGACCTGTTCAGGCTTTGAAGCCCCGGTAATCACCGAGCTTACAGCCGGATTCCTGAGGCACCATGCTATTGCCATCTGCGAAAGGCTTATATCCAGCTGCTCCGCAACCTTATTCAGATTTTTTGTTTTTTCAATCCTTTCCCTCCCTTCCTGTGATTCGGCACGCTTTCGCAACCAGTCATACTTGCTCAGTGCAAGGCGGCTGTCGTCCGGGATGCCCGATGCATACTTGTTCGTGAGGATCCCGGAAGCAAGGGGGCTGAATATCGTGGTCCCGAGCCCGATTTCGCTGTACAGCGGCTGGTATTCGGTTTCCACCCGGTGCCGCCGGAACATGTTGTATTCGGGTTGTTCCATCAGGGGAGGAATCAGGCTATTCTGCCTGGCAAAATGCCAGGCATCTTTGATCCGGGCGGCGCTCCACTCGCTGGTTCCCCAGTAGAAGGCCTTTCCCTGGCTGATAAGAAGGTTCATTGCCCTTACAGTTTCTTCGACCGGTGTGAATTTATCGGGGCGGTGGCAAAAGATAAGGTCTACATATTCAACTTGCAGCCGCTTCAGGGATGCGTTTGCGCCTTCGATAATGTGTTTAATTGACAAGCCCTGATCGTTCGGCCCGTCGCCTCCCCAGAAAATCTTGGTTGAAAGCACCAGTTCGCTTCTTTTCCATCCTGTTTTCCTGAGAACTTTTCCCATGATGGTCTCGGCCAGTCCCCCGGCATATTCTTCGGCATTGTCAAAGAAATTTACCCCGTGATCGTATGCCGCGGCCATGAGCTTTTGCGCCCGTTCCGTGTCCGCCTGGTTACCAAAGGTAACCCACGCGCCAAATGAAAGTGCAGAGACTTTAAGTCCCGATCGCCCCAAAAACCTGTATTCCATTACTGAATGATTTTTTAATTATCCTCACCGGGAAATTTTTATGCCGGAAATCTCTCCCGTTCCTTAAAGATAACCCAAACGGACAGAATTTACAACAGGGGGCCAGGGATATTAAGGGAAAAAGTGATTATGGCTATCCTTACCACCAGGTTTCTGACTGCGGGCCAGAGATAGTTATGCAGGATCGGCCATGCATCTTTCCCCAATTCCCGGATGGGCTGTTTCAATATTATTTTTCAGCTCCAAAGTAAATTGGAAGCGGAATTCAGGGAGTAATCAATTATTTTTGTAAATAATGGATATAATCGACAATCCTTTTTTTGAACTGGCGGCAATATTGATAATCGCATCGGTGGTGGGCCTTGTGGGGCGGATGCTCAAGCAGCCGCTGATTGTAGCATTCATTGGGGTTGGTATACTGGTAGGGCCATGGGGGCTGGATCTTCTTGAATCCATTGAACAGGTCCATCTGCTTGCAGAGCTGGGAATTGCCATCCTGTTGTTCGTTATCGGATTAAAGCTTGACGTCAAGCTGATCAGATCTACCGGAAAGGTAGCCCTTCTCACCGGTCTGGGCCAGGTCATATTTACTTCGTTTTTCGGGTATCTCATAGCAATAGCCCTTGGCTTTACGGTGATAACAGCCCTGTATGTTGCCGTTGCGCTTACCTTTTCCAGCACCATCATAATTGTCAAGCTTCTTTCAGACAAAAAGGAGATTGATTCGCTGCACGGGCAAATTTCCATAGGTTTTTTGATCGTTCAGGATATTGTCGTAGTCCTTGTCATGATATTCCTTTCGGCGATAGGAACCGAAACAGCAGCCAGTCCTGCATACGACGTAGCGCTTGTAATGTTGAAAGGTGTGGCAGCCCTGGGAGTGATCGGGCTTATGATGCGTTTTGTGCTGCCGCCGGTGGTAAGGACGATGGTCCATTCCCCGGAGCTGCTGATACTTTTCTCTATCAGCTGGGCGCTTCTGCTGGCTGCGGCCGGCGATTACCTGGGGTTCAGCAAGGAGGTAGGGGCCTTTCTCGCCGGAGTTTCACTTGCATCTACCGATTACAGGGAACTCATAAGCGGCAAACTCACTACTCTAAGGGATTTTCTCCTTCTTTTCTTTTTCGTCACCCTCGGAGCCGGCCTGGATCTTTCTCTTATAGGCGATCAGATCAGGCCCGCACTTATTTTTTCCTTTTTCGTTCTCATAGGCAATCCCCTGATTGTGCTTGTAATTATGGGACTGATGGGGTACAAAAAACGGACATCCTTCCTTGCCGGCCTTGCAGTAGCCCAGATCAGCGAATTTTCGCTTATACTCGCAGCCCTCGGTCTTTCCATAGGCCATATCGATGAAGAGACCATGGGGCTGATCACCCTGGTAGGCCTGATCACTATCGGATTGTCGACCTATATGATACTTTATTCCCATCAGATATTCGAAACTATTTCCCCGTTCCTGGAGGTGTTTGAGAAAAAGGATCCGCATCGTGAATTGAAAAGCAGGCAGATGGGAAAAGCCGATTACGATGTAATTGTATTTGGCCTGGGACGGTACGGAAACAACATAGCAAAAAGCCTTGAACGAACCGGCCGCAATGTTATGGGCGTAGATTTCGACCCGGGGGCGGTCAATAAATGGACTGAAAAAGGAAGGATGGCCCAGCTGGGTGATGCCGAAGACCCTGATCTTCCGGAAATGCTGCCCATTGCCAACGCAAAGGTAATCATAAGCACCCTTCCCGATTACACGATCAATCTATACCTGCTTAAAATGCTCAAGCACCATAAATTCCAGGGAAGGATAGTCCTTACGCAGCATAGCGCCGACCATGCACAGGAACTCGTGGAGGCGGGCGCCCATTTGATACTTTACCCTTTTGTTGATGCGGTAGGAAGCAGTTTCGTATCCAAACTTGAAGAATGCTTTACCAAACATGAGGAGAATGTGGGAAACAGCAAGAAGCCTCTGAGCAGGGCCTGACCCGGCAAACCTTCATGGTATTTCATGCAGGGTCCCGCCTGGACCATGAGATTAATGACAGATGGATCTGACAATTGAAAATATTCTGCTAATCGGCTCGCTGCTTCTTTTTGTCAGCATAATTGCCGGCAAGGCCTCCTTCAGTTTCGGAGTTCCCACTCTGATCCTTTTTCTGGCTATCGGGATGATAGCCGGTGCCGACGGCCTGGGCCTTTATTTTGACGATCCCCACATAGCCCAGCTGATCGGCATAGTCTCGCTCAATTTTATACTTTTTTCCGGGGGACTGGATACCGACTGGAAATCGGTCAGGCCGATTCTCTGGCAGGGTGTATCGCTTTCATCACTGGGAGTGCTGCTCACGGCAGTTACCCTTGGTGTTTTCGTATGGGCTGTTACCGATTTTACAATATATGAAGGGCTGCTGCTGGGATCAATAGTTTCTTCTACCGACGCCGCCGCAGTATTCTCGATTCTGCGATCCAGGAACCTGGCCCTGAAAAGTCAGCTTCGCCCCACCCTGGAGATGGAAAGCGGCAGCAATGACCCGATGGCATATGTTCTCACAGTCGGATGCCTCGGCCTGGTTGTAAATCAGCAGATGGACCTTCTGTCGCTCATCCCGTTCTTTTTGCAGCAAATGGCTATTGGCGCCGTAGGAGGAATTTTTTTCGGAAAAATCAGCATCTTTATTATCAACAAGATCAAGCTTGACTTCGAAGGCCTTTATCCGGTCCTGGTGATCGCCCTGATGTTTATAACTTTTTCCACTACCGATTTTGTCGGGGGCAACGGATTTCTTGCAATCTACCTCTGCGCTGTTTATCTGGGCAATCAGGATTTCATCCATAAGAGATCTATTTTAAGGGTTTTTGACGGACTGGCATGGTTGATGCAGATAGTGCTGTTCCTTACGCTCGGTCTGCTTGTTTTTCCAAC
>SKQJ01000271.1 GCA_007119075.1 Bacteroidales bacterium
TGCCGGTGCGGCGCTAAGGGGTCCCGCCCTAACAGTGGCATGCTGGCACGGTATCGGTGAATTGCGGGTAATCAGGCTTCAGCTGCCTTTACCTTTTTTTAAACAAAAAACTGGCTTTTGATTCTTCCCTGCGAACCAGTCTCTCGATATTCTTCTGATGGGTGAAAAGAAGAAGTATAAATACAATGAGCGAGAAAATTACCAGCGAGGAGGTGGTGGTATTGAAAACCACTATCACCAGGACGGGGAATGACAACCCGGCAATCATTGAGCTCAGCGATACATATTTGGTAATGATCAGGGTTATAAGGAATACCCCGATGCAGATAGCGGTGGAAACGGGATCGATGGCAAGAATTACGCCGATAAGGGTAGCTACCCCCTTCCCTCCCCTGAAATTTGCAAACACCGGGAAAATATGTCCCATAATAACTGCCAGGCCCAGCAGCAGCTGAAAATTAATAAACTCGCCGGTTGCGGGTATATAGTAAAAAGTGAAATATATAAGCTTGACGGCAAGAAAGCCTTTGAGTATATCAAGAAACAATACGGGAAGTCCGGCCTTGTATCCAAGAACCCTGATCGCATTTGTGCTGCCGGCATTTTTGCTTCCGTGCTCCCTTACGTCGGTGTTGAAAAAGACTTTCCCTATCCATACGGCATTTGGAATCGATCCAAGCAGGTAGGCAAATAATAATATGAAGGCGTTCCACAACCAGGGCATTGGTATAAATTTTTAAATTGCTTATGCTTAGACTATACGTTATTATAAAGGTACGCAAAGTTTAGCAAATACTTTCACTTTTCCAAAACCTTGGTTTTCAATAACTGTGTAATCCTAATATAACGTATTGATATGTTGTTTAATTGCGGGCCTCATTAATTTATGGGCCCAGAACCCGCAAAACCGCATCGGTAAAGCCGTTTTCGTTGTTTGAATTGCAGGAGGGGAATGCTCTTTTAAGGGGCTCGGGCGAATTTCCGACGGCAAAAGGATGGGTCACAAAATTCAGCAGCTCGGTGTCATTATAGTCATTTCCTATCCCCACGGTACCTGACCGGTCCATTTCCAGCATTTTGCAGAGCCGCTCTACAGTATGGCCCTTGGAAACATGCATGGGGAAAATTTCTATCCACATGCTTTTTCCGTCAAGGGGCGAGGTAGTCCGCACCACTCTTAGCGATCCCAGCCGGGATCTTAATTCTTCGAGATTGCCGGGGCATTCAGATCCGATTGCCAGAAGCTGGCTGACCTGAGCAAAGCCCGCAGAGCCTGTTTCCAGGGGGCTGGCATATGCTCTATAAAGCTCGCATCTTCTGTGAAAATCCACCATGCCGCAATTTGCGTCGTAATACCTGAAAAAATGGTTGTCGGGAACCTTGTTGTGGACCATGAAGCTCATTCCGGCGCCTGTCAGGATCTTTATGGCGAGGGTCACATCCTCTTCCCGGAGATGTTCGGCATAAATTAATTCCCCTGTTTTCCAGTCCACCGCCCCCGCGCCGGTTGAAAACACAAGATAGTCGACAGGCAGGCCGGGAGGCAATATCTTTTTTGCGCTGTACAGGTTCCTTCCTGTGGCTATGACCCTGCAGATGTTTCTTTCACCGAGCCATTCAAGGGTTTGCATATTCTCCCGGGATATTTCCTGCCGGTCGTTAAAAAGGGTCCCGTCAAGATCGGTCACCACCATACTGATCCCTTTATTCTGCATAGATATAATGTCAACGTGATTAAAATTGCTGTCCGGGTTATTGCACTCCCGTTAACCCGGCGGAAAGGGGCAGGTCATTTTAACTGGTATAGAACCTGCTGATCGCCGTTTTTATTTTCTCCGTTTCTATCAAAAACCCGTCATGGCCGTAGAGCGATTCTATGCCTGTGAATGTTGCCCCGGGTATCCTTTCTGTCATGAACAGCTGCTCCTGGACGGGGAAAAGAAAATCGCTCAGGATCCCGATCACAAGGGTTCTGGCTTTTACCGAAGCAAGGACATTTTCAATTCCGTCTCTTTTACGGCCTATGTTATGCGAATCCATGGCGCTGAGCAGCCTCATGTAGGAATAGGCGTTAAACCGCCTTACAAGTTTTTCTCCCTGGTAGACCTGGTAGCTCATGGCCCTGAAATCAGTGGTTTTCTCGTCGCTATCCTCTGATTGTGTTTCAAGGTATGTCTGATAATTCCGGTAGCTTAGAAGGGCGATTGACCTCGCGGCAGCCAGTCCCCTCAGCCCTGCCTCCGGATGCTCCTCTCTCCAGGTCTGGTCTGCCTCTATGGCCATCCGCTGGGACTGGCTGAAGGCTATGCTCCACGGAGAGGCCTTCGCGTGGTTGGCAAGGCATATGAGATGTTCATGCACGCCCGGGTACATTATTGTCCACTCGAGTGCCTGATGTCCCCCGGTCGATCCGCCCATCACGGTATGGATCTTTTCAATCCCCAGGTGACGGCGGAGGATTTCATGAGCATTGACCATATCCCTGATGGACACCCGGGGAAAGGAATGATACCAGGCCTTGCCGGTAAGGGGATTGATGCTGAGCGGTCCGGTCGACCCGTAGCAGGAGCCTAATTTGTTTGCACAAATAATAAACCAGTCTTCCGGATTGAAATAACAATCTTCGCCGAACAGGCCCTTCCACCAGTCGAACACATCGGCGTTGGCAGTAAATGCATGGCATACCCAGACAACCCTGCTTGTTCCGGGCTTGAATTCTCCGAAGGTGTGATATGCTATTTCGAGTTCAGGCAGATATTCTCCCGATTCAAGAATAAACGGTTCCTTGTAATGAAATATACTGGTGTTTCCGGACAACATGAATTTTTTATCCCAAAAATAGTGTAAAGATTTTTAAAATGAAGCCCCATGCAGAATCTTGCGCTTCGTTGCTATTTTAATCAGATGAGAAATTGACCTTCGGTCAATTGCTCATGCAAAACCCTGCGCTTCGTTGCTATTTTAATCAGATGAGAAATTAATTTATATTTGTATATGGTTGCTGAAAAACTTCTGCTTTATTCACCTGAAATAAGCCCCCGCCTCCGCTATATTGCTTCTCATCTGATAAACGGAATGCTCGGTGCCGGCATTGAATTCTCCAGTGACCGTGAGGCGGCAATACTTGCAGAGCGGCCCCTGATCAATTATTCTCCCGATCCGGTTCCGGCTGCCTTTAATATCCTTCCCGCCGGGCTCCTGAATGAAAACCGCATTTCGCCATGGCCGGTTGATGTGGAAACCTGCGGCGGAATTCCCGTTATCTTCAGATCGCCCCGCGGCGGTGATGCGGGCTTTGATATCCTTGCAGCATCATTTTATATGCTCAGCCGGTATGAGGAATACCTGCCTTTTGAAAAAGACATCCACGGTCGGTTTCCCGTCAGCCAGAGCCTTGCCGGCAGACACGGATTGGCCGGGGAGCCGCTGGTGGAATTGTGGGCGAAAGAGCTGAAGGAGGGCATTCTGAAAAAATTCCCCCGAGCCGTCTTCCCCGAAAGGCAATTCCGGTTTATTCCGACCATCGACATAGATGTTCCCTGGGCCTATTTGAACCGAAATCTGAGGAGAACCGCGGGAGGCTTCGCCAGGTCGGTCCTCAGGGGCGATCTGAAGGAAGTCCGGTCCCGGTTAAGAGTTTTGCTGAACTTTGATGAAGATCCTTTTGATGCCTGGCAGCTAATGGAAAAAATCCACGAAAGTGCCGGGCTGTCGCCGGTATTCTTCTTTTCGGCCGGCACCTACAGCCGCTTTGACAAGAGTCCCCCGCTTACGAATCAGCAGTACAGGCAGCTTATAAAGGAGATTGCCGGCAGGCACGCTACAGGGATACATCCTTCCTATTACTCGGCCGGCGACGGCAACCTTATGCACAGGGAGATAAGCCTGTTCAGGGAGGTTTCAGGAATCCCCGTGTGCCGCAGCAGGCAGCATTATCTTCGCCTGGAGATCCCGGGCACCTACCGGTTGCTTATTGAAAACGGCATTACCGACGATTATACCATGGGATGGGCTGAGGCGCCCGGATTCCGTGCCGGGACCTGCACACCCTTCATGTTCTACGATCTTGGAAGGGAGCAGGCAACAACGCTCCGGATCTGGCCGTTCCAGTTAATGGATGGTACCTTCCGTGATTATATGGAAGTTGATCCCCGGCAGGCATCGATAATTGCAACCGACATCGTAAATAAGGTGCGTGATGCGGGAGGCACACTCATAACCCTGTGGCATAATGAATCGCTGACTGAAACGGGCAGATGGAAAAACTGGAAAAAGCTGTATCTTGACATCATCAGTGCGTCTGAGAATGATTGAAAGAATAGAACATATACCTTTTGAACGGATAGATAAAGACCTTTGGGATCAATGGATCGATGCCTCGGTAAACAGGAGGGTCTGTGCCACATCAAGGTTCCTCGACCGTTTCAGTCCGCGCTGGGAAGCCCTTGTAATGGACCAGGGCCGGGCGGTAATGCCCGTTACACGGGGCATGAAGTATGGAATAAGCTACGTTTTTCAGCCATTGTTCGTACAGCAGCTGGGCTTGTTTTATCCGGATGACTCCTATGCAGGGCATCTTCCCTTTTTTATTGAAAAACTGTCTTCTTTATACAGTTTTATAGACATCTCCCTTAATGAGATGAATGGTTACGAAAATCCGCGATTCCAGGTCGCCGGCATGAATAATTACCTGCTCCGCCTGGACAGGCCCTGGAATACAATTGCCGCCGGTTTCAGCACCAATACCCGAAGGAACATAATCAAGGCGGAGAGACTGGGCATCACTCTGCAACGTGGATACCCGCCCCAGGAAGTCATCAGGATGTTCATGATGAATAATGCAAAAAAATATGGCAGCATCAAAAAGCTTAATTATGCCAGGCTTCAATCCGCCCTTGAGGATGGGCAGGATGACGGGACCGTATCGGTGACTGCAGCCCGGGCCCATACCGGGGAGATAATAGCTGCCTCCTGTTTCCTGAAGGATTTTGACCGTTATGTTTATTTTTTTTCAGCAAACACAGACGAAGGCAGAAAGCAGGGTGCCATGTTCATGCTGATAAGCAGTTTTCTGGAAGAGCATTCGGAATCAGATATGCTTTTCGATTTCAATGGGTCAATGGATCCCGGACTGGCTCGGTTCTACAAGGGTTTCGGTGCTGCCCGGGCCACCTACCGGAGACTGAAGATCAATAAGCTGATGTTCCCGGCAAA
>SKQJ01000409.1 GCA_007119075.1 Bacteroidales bacterium
GCCCCGAACATGGCAAAGCTGAACTGGAAAAGATCTGTCCACAAAATACTTTTCAGTCCCCCGAGGCCGCTATAGAAGACAACGATCACCGCGGCAATGATAAGCGCCGGGGCGGGCTGAAGTCCAAGCATTACCCCTGCAATTTTGATAAATGCAAGCGAAACGCTGGCAATAACCATCACATTGAAAAAGAATCCCAGGTATATGGCCCTGAAGCCCCTTAGGAATGCAGCCATTTTTCCGCTGTAGCGTATTTCATAAAATTCAAGGTCGGTCATTACCCGGGAACGGTTCCATAATTTGGCATATACAAAAACGGTCAGCATGCCGGTAAGAAGGAACGCCCACCAGAGCCAGTTGCTAGCCACGCCCCCTGTTCGTACCATGTCGGTTACCAGGTTGGGAGTGTCGGCCGAGAATGTGGTGGCCACCATTGAAACTCCAAGCAGCCACCATGGCATATTCCTTCCCGAAAGGAAGAAATTGGTGGTGCTATTTCCGGCCTGTCTTGAAGCGACGTAACCGATAGTCAGCAGTATGGCAAAGAAGATAGCGAGGATTGTCCAGTCGATAAATTCAAGGATCATGGCTTAAGGGTGCTGTTAAAGTTTATAATGTTAGGTTCCTGTGAGAAAATATTATTCATTACCACCGGTATGGTGCCGAGCAGGCCTGCCTTGTCCTTTAATTCCGAAACGACAATATCTGCATCCTGCCGGATCCTGTTAAGGGTGTATTTGTTGAGTTTCTGTTGTATTGGGTCGGCAAGGAGATTTTCGGCACCTGCCAGGTCGCCCCCGATAATAATCATTTCAGGATTGAGAAGATGGATAAGAATAGCTATTCCGCGTGCAAGATATCCTCCCGATTCCTCAATAAGCTCTATGGCGAACTGATCGCCCTGATGGGCAGCCTGGATTATAAGAGGCAGCTTTATTGCCCCGGTATCCCCGTCGACAAGTTTTTTGATGATCGAATTTGTTCCTTCGTTTATCTTGCGTTTTGCCTTTGCAACAATAGCCGAGCCGGAAGCAACTGTTTCCAGGCAGCCTATCTTGCCGCAATCGCACAGTTCTCCTCCCGGCACCATCTGGATATGCCCGAATTCGCCTGAAAAACCAGAAGCTCCCTGGTACAGCTCGCCGTTTATTATCATTCCCAGCCCTATGCCAGGTCCCACGTTAAGGCACAATACGTTTGACTTGTTCTTTGCAAGACCAAACCATGACTCTCCAAGTGCTATGGCTTTTGTGTCGTGTTCTATGAACGAGGGAATTTCGAGCAGCTCGCTGAATTTAAAATCAAGAGGAGCTTGTCCGAGTTCCGGATAGCTGTAATTGATGTTCGTTTTTTTATCCAGGAGACCCGGCAGGCTGATACCTGCTCCCAGGATGCTTTTCCTGTCAATATCGTTCTTTTCAATGAAAATATCCAATTGCTGCCTGAGAACCTTCAGCATCTCGGGAGTATTGTCAAGTTCCAGATCAAGATGAAGCGTATCCCCTACAGGCCTGTTTGCCAGGTCAAAAATATTGATCCTTGTATATTTTCTTGTGATTTCTATCCCGATTATAAAACGAATGAAAGGGTTTAGTCCGTAAAACACGGGTTTCCTTCCTCCGCGGGATTCACCGGCACCAAGCTCAATAACCCAGTTTTCGTTAATGAGTTCGTGCATTAATCGTGTCATTGTCGGTATGCTGACATTGACAGGAGTGCACAGATCGGCGATGGTTTTTTTATCCTCCAGATAAAGAATGCTGAATATCTTCTTCTTCAGCAGCAATTTCCGGTTGTGCCCGTTTTTATTCACGGTGTGATCGCCATTGTTTTCAAACAATTTTGATAAGTTCATGCATTACAAAGGTTAATTGTCATGACATCTAAGAAAGTCGGCCTAAAAATATGAATAATTATAAAAACAAATCCATTATTGATAAAAAGTTTCATTTGTTTTGATCATTTTTCTGTGTTTTTTATAATTTATTGTTAAGCCGGGGTTGATTTTTGCCGGTCACGATGGAATATTAAATAGGCAACGGAAGTCCGCCGGCGGAAGAAACTGCCGGCGCTCAAATTAAGCCCGGGGGCCACAGGGAAAGCGGCAGCAGGTCAAGGGAAGCCCGCCGGCAGTAGAAGGTTGCTCAAATTAAGCCGGGGGGGCAATAAAATTCTCCGCCAGATGCTCAATTAAGCCGGGCGAACAGGGAAAGCGGCAGCAGGTCAAGGGAAGCCCGCCGGCACAGGGAATAACAGGGCGTTCTAATTCAAATGCTGTGTAAAGAACCAGAAGGTGCCTGCCAGGTAGTCGATAATGGTAGTAGCGTGATCCCCGCCCTCAACCGTGATAAGTTCAACCCGGGAGGCGCCCCTGTTTCTCATAGCCTCAATGGCGCTTTCGGAGTTGAAATAGAAGACGTAATCATCATCCGTGCCATGGTAAAGCTGAAGGGGTGTTACAGGTTTCCAGTCGAAATTGTCGTTGTCGGCCAGCGCTTCCATAAAATCGGTGTCGGACCCGTTCAGTATATTGTCCCTGAAATCAGACTGGAACAGATTCCGGGGGTTTAGTTCGGTATTGGCAAATACGCCGCCGTTTTGTATTACCTCTGCGTGGGGATCATTGAAATAAAAACTGTACGGGCGGTCAAGACCGTAAACGCTATTGTATGTATCCAGCACCCATAAAAACGAATTGAGAAAACGCAGCTCTGAGTTGTCCTGCAGGATGTGCCTGGCGAATTCAGATTTGTTATATGCGCCGGCACCTGCTGTGGCAGCGGTAACGGTAAACTCGGAAGAATGTTCTTCCTCCAGGAGCTTTAACAGCGCCATTGTGGCATATCCGCCTTCGGAGTATCCGGTAAGGAAAAGCTTATTGTTTGCATTGAATTCATTGCTTCTTTCATCAAATTCACGCACTGCCCGCAGCATGTCGCGTGAAGCCGTAGCCAGGGAACGCCCGTGTTCGTAAGGATGATCAATATGACGGGAGCTCCCATAGCCAAGATAATCGGGCAAAACCATTATGTATCCGGTTGAGGCATACACCAGTGCAGATAAATAGCTGTTAAGCGAAAAATATGAGGGCGCGTCCTGTTCGGAACTTAATGTTCCGTGCTGAAAACTAAGCAACGGCAAGGAATGGGAGGAACGGGGCACCACCAGCGCACCGGATGCAAGAACCGGGTCGTTGCGGGTGTCGATTGTATTGTATACAATTTTATAAACCGAAACATCGTGGTTTACCATAAATGAAAGCCCGTCGGGCAGATCTCCGAAGTCGTTCAGATAATTTATTATTTCCGCCCTGGTGAAGCTTGCCAGGAGTTCATGTTCAACCAGGAATTCCGGTTGCCGCTCATCATCCTCTTTCTGGCAGCCTGCTAAAACAAGAAGCAGGATGACGATGATCTGAAGCCGGAAAATCCTTTTCCGGATGAGGCAATGCATTTTTTCATTCATATCTGATGATCCGGCAACGCTATGGTGCAACCCGCAGGATTTGTCTGGTCTGGTCATCTGTGCTTTCAATAAAAAATTCATAAAATGTTGCGGCCGGGATCAGAATGGCAGCCATTTGCAAAAAGAGGTTGCATTTTTCCGGACAGTGCTATAAACAACGGAAGGCGGGCGGTAATATTTTGCATTCTGCTCATAGCCGGCAGAATGGCAGCCGAAAAAACTATTTGGTCTGATCATTCCCCAGAATTTTGAGTGCGCGTTCTATCGCCGATTTGCTCATATGGCCCCCGGCGGCTTCAATATCGGCACCGAGAGAAGCATAGGTAAATTCGGCGCCTGCAAACAATGCTGCAACCCTTGTTATCCTTCCCATGGGGCCCAGTCCGAGAGCTACAATATTCTTGCCCATTGAATAAAGGCCCAGCAAACGGGCGTTGTCTTCATGGGTGTTGACGTTGCACATTACTTTAACAATATCTGCGCCGCTCATGGAACATTCCCTTACTATGTGCTCCAGCTCACGTTTTACGGGGGTATTGTTCCTGTCGAGAAACGAGATGATCACCCTGCAATCATTGCCCCTGGCAAAAGGTACGAGCTCATCATGGAATTCCTCATCATCATCCCATTCTATATCGACAAATTCTGCTCCTGCAAGTATTGCGATCTTTAACTTCTCCAGTCTCGCCTCATTTGTTGTTTTTCCATTTGGGAATTTAACAATGGTTTGAGATGATTGCGAGCACAGGGTCCCGATCTGTTCATCAGTTATATCCATCAGATCCAGCCTTAGTTCGACCAGTTCTTCCGATCTTGTTTTTTCAAGCGCCGTTTTAAAGTCGGTTTTGCCAATACCAATACAAATCATGGCTGTATATTTAATGCCAATGCTGTTTGCGATTATGTCACTTTGTAAATTTAACATTTTTTATTGAACCGGCCATAAAGTCCTGCTCTGAAGTTTTGGCGTGCTTTTTATCGGTTATCGGACCCTGTAATTTAACGGGGCAGTAAGATTTTTCTAAGATGAGAACAGAAATTTTAATTACTTTGCAAGTCGGTTAAATATAATTTTGGTTAAATGAGCACATTACGAATACTATTCCTCACGCTTCTTCTGGCAGTCCCCGCGATTGCAAAAGCCCATGAACCTGTCGACCTGGATATGGTGCATCGAATCAGGCAGGAAGGGCTCAGGAATTCACAGATCAGGGATCTTTCATTTCATCTGACCGATGTTATCGGCCCCCGCCTTTCGGGCAGCACCGGTTTGAGCAATGCATACACCTGGACAAGCGAGAAGATGGAGGAGTGGGGGTTGAGCAATGTTGAAGTGGCATCCTGGGGCGAGTTCGGGAGGGGATGGGATAATGAGAAGTTTTATATCGCCATGCGGAAGCCTTATTACCAGCATTTGATTGCCGTGCCCAGGGCATGGTCACGAGGCACCGACAGTCTCATTGTCACCAGCCCCGTGCTGGTAAACATCCAGAACGATGATGATTTTGAGCTTTACAGGGGACAGCTCGAAGGCCGGGTGGTGGTAACCCCGGTAAATTCCGAACCCGAGATATCATTTCAGCCTCTTGCCACAAGATGGGAAGATGATGATCTTGAAGCCCTTTCCATATATCCCGAAGTCAGGTCGCCTGACTACGGGCAGCCCCGCCGGCAGGCAACCGATTGGTTTGCGCAGCGCGCACTGAACCAGAGAACTTTGCGGTTTTTTGA
>SKQJ01000342.1 GCA_007119075.1 Bacteroidales bacterium
ACATTAATGCCGTAACAAACTGTTGCAATCACAGCAAGGATGCCATAGCGGTTATCGGAAGTTTCCACTGAAACATTGCCGGCACTGAGTATCAGTCCGGCGGCCCCTGCAAGCCCCAGCATGAGCCCGCCAATGCTGAGCCATCTTATTTTATTGGCATATAGCATCATACCAATCAGCATAGTGAATATGGGAGTGAGGGAATTCAGGATCCCGGCAAGGGAGCTGTCTATCCTGGTCTGAGCGGTGGCAAAAAGAAAGGCGGGGATCGTATTGCCTATAAATGCTACAATAAGCAGCGACCGAAGGTTGTATTTATTTATTTTCCCTGCATTGCGGAATATCAGGGGCAGAAAAAACAAAAAGGAAAAAAAAATACGCATGGCACCGACCTGCATACCCGTAAAGGACTGCAATCCTCTTTTCATAAGAATAAAAGAGGCGCCCCAGATAAAGGCCAGGCATACCAGCAATATCCACTGCCAGGCTCTGATGTTCAAATCGATACGCATGTACTGGAATTAAAAAAAATCCCGCTTTTCCGGCGGGATTTTTCAGCTGTTGCAACAATGTAATTATGCGGGGGCTGTTCCCGGGGTCGGGGGGACTGCGGCGATATCCACCGATCCCATTTCAAGACTGGCAGGTCCGCGCCTCTGGCTTGATTCCATCATTTCTTCCCAGGTTACCTCCCTGCCGGTATAGGCCGATTCACGGCCCATCATGGCAGTCAGACAAGCTTCAGCTACATTTTGAGCCTCGTTCAGGTAATTTCCGGTACGGATCGCAGTTACCAGGTTGATATGGGTCTGGTCATAGGGGCTGACGGCGACGCTGCGGCCAGGCTGCCCGTCGGGTCCTGCGGGATATTCATATTCCCAGGTAACGTTCCCGTTATAATCCCATATCCTGTTCTGTCCATTTGTATATCCCTCTGTTCCGAATATCAATTCAGATACATTGTTTGCACATCCGTCAATCTGGCGGCACATTGAATGCATGTGCCTGTTGTCGTCAAATACGAAATCGACACTGAAAAAGTCATACTGATCGCCGGTAGGCCTTCTGTGCCGGCCGCCAAAACCGACAGCCCTGGCAGGATGCTTCTCGAAGTACCAGTTTACAACATCGATGTTATGCACATGCTGTTCGACGATGTGATCGCCCGAGAGCCAGGTCCAGTTAACCCAGTCGCGCAGCATGGCTTCCATGTCTGACCATCCGGCCTGCCTGTTCACGTGCCAGAGCTTGGACTGGTTCCAGTAGCAATTGGCCGATACAAGATCGCCGATTGCACCGTTTTTAACCTGCTCAAAGGTCTTTACATAATCCCTCTGGTGCCTTCTCTGGGTACCGGCAGCTACGTACAGTCCGGCCGATTCGGCCATTTTGCCGGCAGCCATAAAGTTTCTGATCCCGACAGGGTCGACTCCTACCGGTTTCTCGGCAAAAATATGCTTGCGGGCCTGAACGGCGTATTCAAAACTGCCCGGGCGGAAATACGGGGGCTCACATAAGATAACATAATCAATATCGGAATCTATGACATGACGATAGGCATCGAAACCGGTAAAGCAATTTGCATCGGGCACTTCCACATTCATTTTCTCCCTTAGCTCATTCCTGCAACGATCAAGCCTGTGCTGGAAAACATCTCCGAGCGCTACTATTTCCAGGTTCGGTCCGGCATTCAGAAAGTTTATCGCGGCGCCGGTACCACGTCCGCCGCAGCCTACCACTCCGGCTCTCAATACCCTGCCGTCCGGGGCCTGATCCGGAAAAACAGGGGCTGTATATTCTGCTCTCCTTCCGCAAGAGGAAATAACGGCGCCCACTCCAAGTGCACCGATAGCGCCAATGGCAGCGGCATCGCCAAGAAATTTCCTTCTGCTTAAAGCTTTTGATTTATGATCCATGATAAATTGGAATTAAGATTAGTATTTGGATTTTAGAACGGTTACTAAAATAATGATATTTTATGAACTGCAAAAAAACAGTCACTTTAATTGTCCGGATCCCATTCGCAAACGACCCTGAACCCGACTTCCCGGGTATCTGTATACCACCAGATACTCTTTGGGATCTGGGGGTCGGTCATCTGCCACTGGACATGCTGCGTGTGGCTCCTGGCAGCTACCCTTACATCGCTGGCGTCTGAATTGAATGACCCTCCCCTTATGACCCGCTCGGTGCCGGAATCGGGCCCGGCAGGATCGACAACTCCGTCGACATACATTTCATAGGTATCGGGAGCGTACCAGTCGGCACAGAATTCATAGACATTCCCAAGCATATGTTCCAGCCCGAACGGATTCGGACGTACCGAACCGGGCAGCTGGGTGCGGGCCATGCTGTTTTCGTTGTAAATGACATATGTATTTATAACCGAGGTGTCTGCTCCGAAAATCCTGTTCCAGAAACGGTCAGTGCTGAACCTTCTGGGGTTTCCTTCAAAAAAGTAGGGACCGGTGGTGCCGCCCCTGGCCGCGTATTCCCACTCCGCTTCGGTTGGTAAGCGGTATGTCCTGCCGGTAATGGCAGTCAGCCATCTGCAATAGGTATCTGCTGCATGCCATGTCATGGTTATGGCCGGCCTTGCGCCCATTCCCCATCCCTGGTCGGGCAGGCCCCAGGGAGGAGTGGGCCCTGTAATGGCATCCACCTCGCCGAGGTTTGTGGCATAAACATTGTCCTGCCTGCCTTCGGCTGCGGTTTGATTGTAAAAGGCAAGGAATTCATCCCAGCTTACTTCCAGGCGTCCCATAAAGAAAGGGCTTATCTGCACATTGCGCACCGGGCCTTCGTCCTCGCCGCGATAAGGTTCATCGGGGGGGCTGCCCATCTGGAAGGTACCGCCCTCTATTGCGACCATATCGAAGCTGATCGAGGTGCCGGGGACCCTTTCGGTGAAATCGGCAAATTCAGCAACAGTGGCGGGTTCGGTAAAAATTTCCCGGTCAGCTTCCACCTCGACACCAAACTCAACTCCCTTTTGGACAATATCGGAATAATGTCCGGTATACAGGTGACAGTTAAGGCAGCTCAGATCATCCTGGTTCTGGTTATAGTAAAGGTGGGCCTGCTGGCCGTCGCGTGACAGCTGCAAAGGAAACAGATTCTGGTGACAATTGATGCATGACTCGTCATATGTGAACCGTACAGCCGATTCAACATTTTTTTTGGCTTCCCAGTTTATGTTTTCAGGACCGGTGAATATCTGGTGGTAAACGTCATTTGACCCGTGTTTTGCCTTTGCCAGCAGATACCGGAGGTTTCCGGGAGGCGGCAGGTGGCACTGCGCACACTGGACAAACACCCCGCTTCTGTTGTCATAATGGGCCGACAGTTTCCAGGATGCTTCGGCATGAGGATGTGCATGGCAGGAATAGCAAAACTCATTAGTGGATGTATAGCGCACAATGCGGTCGCCTGCATAGAGAAGCAGAACGGTCAGAAAGGCAGTTGCCAGTACAATATATCTCCTGCCGCGCAAAAAAAAACCTCTTCTTTTGTTCATTTAATTTTATTGAAAAATAACTTTTAATCAGGGGGTATGTAAATAATTCAATTTATCCCGGCAAAAATAATATCCCGGGACGGCAATTTTTTGAGTACAGGCAATATTACACATTTTTCGATAAAAAATAATTAATTTCTGATTTTTTTATATAAGTGCCGCAAAACCCAAGTTTGATGGGATGTAAGGCACAATAATCTGGACAGGGACATAAAAGGCCGTTATGCGAAACGGCCTTTGTACAGGTGGCCGATGAAACGATCCCGGCAAGACGGTGTTCTGCCGGCGAGAAATCATTATGAGACAAGCCTTCCTCCGGCTGTCTGCAAAACCGGCTCAAGTTCCGCGACTATCCTGTTTTTAAGCACTGCCATCTTTTTGCCGAGTTCCCTGTCATTTTCGCACATGCGAGCCAGATCGATTCTTTCTCTGAGTGACCGGGAGATTCTGTGGCATTCAAAGGCCGACAGGCCGGAAAGCGGCAATAGCGCCACCAGTGGGATTGACCAGACAGGGGGCAAATAAGACACGGCCATAAGGGCAATTATAATATAATTTACCGGGACCAGAATAGTGCCCATGACGAACTTGAATGAATCCAGAAACTCCGGCTCTTTGACTTTTTTCAGTGCAAGATGGATCACCGTTACCGGGAATAAATGCAGGAGGAGCCCTGCAAGAATTACAGGGAACATTGCGATCCTGGCGAGCCGGGCAGCTAAAACAGGCATATTGCAGCTGTCGGGAAGGGTTTCCGCCGGGAAACCAATGGAATTCATAAGCTGAAGCATCCGGGAGCTTTTTGCTCTCAGTGCATCTGCCCTCCCGGGATCTTTTTCGAAATATTCATACATGGCCTTGCAAACCTCCCTGTCCAGGAGGGATCCTTCACAGGCATTCCCGTCGCTTCCATTCAATCTTGCTGAAAGCTCCCTGCGTCCGTAATCCACAAGGAGCTTGTCCTCATTGTAGTATTCCGCTGCTTTCACATCCAGCATCAGCGATCTCAGGGATCCGGACAGTTTATCCTTCAGGGCATTTATGCCTGCCTGGGGGTGGCGACGGTAAAGATCCAGATAATCGGCTACTTCAATCGGTTTTCCGTAATTGATGACGAGCTCCCCGCGATTCGCCGGATTATTGCCATAATTTAAGCCTACCGGTATGATTTTTACCCTGCCATCCGCACCGCTGATTTCCTCTGCACGGAAAGCTATCCTGCCGAATCCTTTTTTAAGGGGTCTCAGTCGCTTATAATGGTGGTGGTTCCCTTCGGGCATAATGCCGATGCTTCCCCCGGAAGCAAGGAAGGAAGCAGCGTTGTCGAAAGCGCCTTCATTTTCTCCCATGTTTTCAATGCCATCGCGGGGGCGGTAGACCGGCATTATCTTTAAAAACCGCAATATCCGGGCCACAATTGCGTTCCGGAACAAATCCGCCCTGGCGAGATAAACGGGCTGATACTTGTTTGTCAGCAGGACTGCTAGTGCATCGATCAGCGCATTCTGGTGATTGGCTGCGAAAATAACCCGGCCTCCGTCGGGAATATTCTCAAGTCCTCTCACACACAGCCTCCTGTAAAACAAATGAAAGGAAATTCTCACCACCCTTTTCAGTATTTCATATTTCAGTGACCAGCGCCAGGGTTTTGCATTGTATTCCATATCCGGAT
>SKQJ01000118.1 GCA_007119075.1 Bacteroidales bacterium
CTCTCCAAAATGGTCGAGCTTTTCAGCGGTCAGCGGATACCCGCCAACAAGCCCTTGACGGGAGAATATGTCTTCACCCAGTGCTGCGGCGTTCACGCAGACGGCGACAACAAGGCAAACCTTTATTTCAATGACCTGCTGCCCGAGCGGTTCGGAAGGCTGCGCCGGTATGCCCTTGGAAAGACTTCAGGGAAGGCCAGCATAAAAAAGAACCTTGAAGAACTTGGCATCTCTCTTTCGAGGGAAGATGTTGACAAGGTCACACAAAGAGTTATAGAGCTGGGCGACAAGAAGGAGACGGTTACCACCGAGGATCTTCCCTACATAATTTCCGACGTGCTCAAAAACGGGACGACCGAACAGAATATCTATCTTATAAATTATCAGCTTACTCTTACCCGTGGAATGAAACCCCTTGCTTCGATCAAGGTTTGCATAGAAGGCGAAACCCATTATGAAAACTCGGTAGGCGACGGACAGTATGATGCCTTTACGAAAGCGATGTGGAAGATATATAACAAACTTAACAGGCCCAGGCCCGTGCTGGTCGACTATATCGTCACAATCCCCCCCGGGGGCAAGACCGATGCGCTTGTCGAAACTTCGATAACCTGGGATTTCCAGGGTGCCGAATACAAGACACGGGGACTGGATGCCGATCAGACCGAAGCGGCAATCAAGGCAACCATGAAGATGCTGAATATAATAGCTAACCAGGAGCTCAAAAAAAACCCCATGAAAACAGAGGGCCAGGAAGGATGAAAACGGACGTCTGCGCCGGGAACGAATAAATCATCACTGATATATAAATTACCAAATCCAAACTATGAATTTTAAAATCACTGTACTGCCCGGCGACGGCATAGGCCCCGAGATCATCGACCAGGCAATTAAAGTTGTTGACGCCGTATGCAGGAAAAAGGGACATGAGCCCCAATATACACGCGGCCTTGTCGGCGCTGCCGCCATCGACGATTCCGGCGATCCCTACCCTGAAGAGACTCACGCAATGTGCATGGAATCCGATGCAGTCCTTTTCGGCGCCATAGGCGATCCCAGGTTCGATAATGATCCAAAGGCGAAGGTCAGGCCTGAAACAGGGCTGCTGGCAATGAGAAAAAAACTGGGCTTATATGCCAATATCCGGCCTATAACCACCTTTCCCTCCCTTATCCATAAATCGCCGCTGCGCAAGGATCTCGTGGAGGGAGCAGACTTTGTGGCTATCAGGGAGCTTACCGGCGGGATTTATTTCGGCAGGCCGCAGGGCCGCTCCGAGGCGGGCGATACGGCATATGACACATGTGTGTACCATAAATATGAAATTGAGCGCATCTGCCGGCTGGCATTTGATTTTGCCCTGAAAAGGAACAAAAAGCTGACCATGGTCGACAAGGCAAACGTTCTTGCCACTTCAAGGCTGTGGAGAGAGACCATGCAGGAACTTGCTCCCGGCTATCCTGACGTGGAAGTCGAATATATGTTTGTCGACAACGCAGCAATGCAGATCATCCAGTGGCCCAAACGATTCGATGTGCTGGTTACCGAAAATATGTTCGGCGATATCCTGACCGACGAGGCCAGTGTCATTACCGGATCTCTGGGTATGCTGCCATCAGCCTCCATAGGCTTGCATACCTCCGTTTTTGAGCCCGTGCATGGTTCCTATCCCCAGGCAACAGGAAAAAATATCGCCAATCCGCTCGCAACGGTGTTATCGGCCGCACTGATGTTCGAATATGCATTCAACCTTCCCAAAGAAGCCTGGCTTATCAGGCAGGCCGTGGAAGCCTCTTTGCTCGCAGGAATTGTCACCGAAGACATAGAGCCCCTTAATCCGGCATCAACTTCCGAAGTGGGCGATTTGCTGGCTGACTGGATCGATAAAAGCAATATCTGAATGCACCAAATAAACACAGTTCCCTCATCATGAAGAAAGTTTTAAAATTCGGAGGCAGTTCCATCAGTGAACCCCGGGCTCTTGCCACATTGCTGGACCTTATCTCCGAAGGCCTGAAAAAAAAGGATGACATCCTCATAGTCTGTTCTGCACTCGAAGGGGTTACCAACCTTATCAATGAACTGATCGAACAAGCGGTAGCAGGAAAGGACATAACCCATGGTATCAGGGACCTTGAAGAGCGCCATTACCGGCTTGTAAGAAGTCATCTTGAAGTCCGCCGGCAAAACCAGGTTTTGCTCGGACTGAAACTGTATTTCAACCAGGTCGAGGAAATGCTTAACGGCATAGTCGCGCTGGGAGAGGTCTCCGCGCGCACTGTCGATCGCGCATTGTCTTTCGGCGAGCTTTGTTCTGCATTTCTGTTTGCTTCCCTGGTTGAGCAGTACTGCGGCAAAGCTGTTTTTGCCGATACCAGGATGCTTATAAAGACCGACAGCAATTACGGACAGGCAATCGTTAACGAAGATTTCAGTCACTCGCTGATTTCCGGCTTTGTCAGGGAAAACGAAGGTGCCATTCCCGTTTTCACCGGATTTATTGCCACCAATGAAGCGGGCATAACCACCACCCTCGGACGGGGCGGCTCCGATTATACGGCCGCCATTGTGGCTGCGGCCGTTGGGGCTGACGAAATCCAGATATGGACCAATGTGGATGGCATAATGACCGCCGATCCCAGGCTTGTGAGCAGGGCTTTTTCGATCCCCAGGCTTTCCTACAGCGAAGCCGTCGAGCTAAGCTATTTCGGGGCCAGGGTCATTCATCCTCCCACAATGTTTCCCGCCAGAACCAGGAATATACCGATCATAATCAAAAACAGCTTCAATCCCTCATTTGAGGGCACGCTCATTACAGGCGACTCATCAGTAAACGGCTCTCTTATAAAGGGCATATCATGCATTACCGACATCTGCCTTATAACCCTGCAGGGGCGGGCAATGGTGGGCGAAAAAGGATTCAGCGGACGTCTGTTCAGCAGGCTAGCCGCAGAGGGGCTGAATATATACCTGATAACCCAGGCAAGCTCACAGCACAGCATAAGCTTCGCCATCGGCATAAATGAAATATCCTCCGCACGACGCGTCATTAACCGCGAATTCGAGCAGGATATAGCCGGAGGACGGCTTGACGCACCGGAATTTGACGACAGGCTCAGCATTATTGCCGTAGTGGGTGAACGAATGAGACACAAGCGGGGACTTTCGGGCAAGGTGTTCAGTTCCCTGGGACGAAGCGGCGTCAATGTTGTCGCAATTGCGCAGGGATCATCAGAGCTTAATATTTCCGTGGTGATTGACAGGAAAGACAGATCAAAGGCCATGAATGCCATTCATGATGCGATGTTTCTCTCTCCGGTCAAAACCCTGAATGTGTTTTTTTGCGGCGTCGGCAATATCGGCAGCACGCTTCTGCGGCAAATAGACAGCCATATGGCATATCTTGAGGAATCTCGCCATATAAAGCTTAATATTGCGGGCATTTGCAGGAGCAGGACCTGGATGTCGGACGAAGAAGGGATCAATGTGCGTGACTGGAGCAAGGAGCTGAAAGAGAAAGGCACCTCCGGAAGCGTCGATGATTTTATGGCAAAGGCATTTGAAATGAACCTTCCCAACTCTGTTTTTGTCGATAATACAGGAAGCAAGGCAGTACCCGATCTTTATCCCCGGCTTTTTGAAAAGAGCTTTTCAGTGGTTACCTGCAACAAGATAGGCAATACCGATAAGTTCAGCATTTACAGCAGATACAGGGAGATGGCCGGAAAATTCGGCGTCGATTACTGGTATGAAACTACCGTCGGCGCCGGACTGCCCATTATCAAAACTCTCCAGGAGCTTCTGATAAGCGGTGACCAGATATTGAGGGTGGAAGCGATACTGTCTGGGACTATCTCTTTTGTTTTCAATGAATACAGGGGAGAGCGGACTTTCGCAGAGGTTGTGAAAATGGCCCGGGAAAAAGGATTTACCGAGCCCGATCCGCGCGATGATCTGAGCGGGCTTGACTTCGCCAGGAAAATGCTTATAATTGCACGTGAAACGGGAATGGAGATGGAATTCGATGACATGGAAATTCAGCCCATCCTGCCCGAAAACTGCCTGAAAGCCCCTTCTGTCGACGCGTTTTTGGCTGAGCTGGAAGCTTCGGAAGATTATTTTGCGGCCATGAAAAGCAAGGCTGCTGAAGAAAACAAGGTAATGCACTATGTGGGGATACTGTCCGAAGAGAAGGTGAAAGTAGAGCTGCTTATGCTTGATGCATCTCATCCCTTCTATAACCTTTCGGGCAGCGACAATATCATCTCATTCACTACCAATCGCTACCTTGACAACCCCATGGTCATCAAGGGGCCCGGCGCAGGTGCGGAAGTGACCGCGGCCGGGGTTCTGGCCGATCTTGTGAGGGTGGCGGCCGATTGATTTGTGAGACCGGCACCGGGTCAGGCCCCCATAGTGTGTTCCTGCTATCTGGTCTGCCGAAGGCTGATTAAGCTTTTAGAATAAAATAAATACCGCTGATGAAGTCAGTACGAGTTTTCGCCCCTGCTACCGTTGCCAATGTCGGCTGCGGATATGATGTTCTCGGTTTTGCCGTTCACCGTCCCGGCGATGAAGTGACCATGAGCACTAACAGCAGCGGGAGGGTAACCCTTGATTTTATTGAAGGCGATGATGGCAGGCTTCCGCTTGACCCTGAAAAAAACACGGTGAGCGCCGTTGTAATAGATTATCTTGAACACACGGGCCAAAAACAGGGTGTCGGCATAGGGCTCCGTAAAAAGATGCCCTTTGGCAGCGGGCTTGGTTCAAGTTCGGCCAGCGCCGTGGCGGGCCTTGTTGCGATAAATGAGCTTATGGGCAACAAGCTGACAAGAAGGGAGCTGCTGCCTTTTGCCATGGAAGGCGAAAGGCTTGCATGCGGCAACGCCCACGCCGACAATGTAGCCCCTGCCTTGCTGGGCGGGATGGTGCTTATACGGTCCTATGACCCGCTGGACGTAATCAGTCTGCCGCTCCCCGAAGGATTAAGCTGCGCACTTGTCTACCCCCATGTTGAGATCCCCACCATGGCTGCCCGCCAGATTATAAGGACAAACATCCCGATGGCCAGTGCCATAAGGCAATGGGGGAATGTCGGGGGACTGGTGGCGGGGTTTTTCATGAATGATACCGAGCTGATAGGCAGGAGCCTGGAGGATGTGATTGTCGAACCTGTCAGAAAAA
>SKQJ01000168.1 GCA_007119075.1 Bacteroidales bacterium
AGTGTTTCAACCTCGGCGGCCTTCAGGCAATTCAGGGCCCTTACGGAAAGGTCAAGATCCACAAGCCGTGACTTCAGCAATTGCCGCATATGCAGCACTTCCTCATCAAATTCCTCGTGGGAGAATTTTTCGTCGGTTTCAAGGGTGATCTTTTCATCCGAGAAAAGCATCAGGTGGTAGATCAGTATCCGGGCAGACTCCTTCAAAGCATCCTTTGGATGAATCGACCCGTCGGTCTGAATTTCAACCGTAAGTTTTTCATAGTCGGTTCTCTGCTCCACCCGGTAATCTTCCACAAGATACCTGACGTTCTTTATGGGAGTAAATATGGAATCCATGGCAATAAGACCAAATTCTGCTTCGGCAGGTTTGTTTTCCTCCGAAGGAACATACCCCCGGCCTTTGGCGATGGTGATTTCAATCTGCAATTTGGTGTCGGGCTCCATCCGGCAAATAAGAAGATCGGGATTCAGCACGGTAAATCCGCTCAAATATTTTGAGAGTTCGCCCGCCCTGAATTCTTCCTGCCCGGTAAGAGAAACAGATATCTTTTCACCTTCGGTTTCTTCGACCTGCCTTTTAAACCGGATCTGTTTCAGATTAAGGACAATCTCGGTTACATCTTCAATGACTCCGCTAATGGTTGAGAACTCATGGTCTATACCGGATACCCTGACGGTGGTTATTGCATAGCCTTCAAGGGAAGAAAGAAGTACTCTCCGGAGAGAATTGCCAATGGTTATGCCGTATCCGGGCTCCAGGGGCCGAAACTCGAATTTTCCGTATGTATCGGTCGATTCGAGCATAATTACTTGTTCGGGTTTCTGAAATGTTAATATTGCCATGACAATTTATTTATTTTGAATACAATTCTACAATCAACTGTTCCTTTATATTTTCCGGGATGTCTTCCCTTTCGGGGACATTTAAAAACCTTCCGGTCATTTTTGCACCATCCCATTCAAGCCAGGAATAAACATTTCGCCTCCTGTTCCCGAGTGATTCGGTTATGACTTCGAGTGATTTTGATTTTTCCCTTACCCCTACATAGTCACCTGCCTTGACAATATATGAAGGAATATTGACCACGCTTCCGTTAACGGTGATATGCCGGTGTGAAACCAGCTGACGGGCGGAGGCACGTGTAGGAGCTATACCCATGCGGAACACTATATTATCCAGGCGAGATTCGAGGAGCTGGAGCAAAGCTTCTCCGGTAATGCCTTTTGAACGGGATGCCCTTTTAAAGAGGTTGAGGAACTGCCGCTCAAGTACACCGTAGGTATATTTGGCCTTTTGTTTTTCCTGCAGCTGTACTCCGTATTCGGAAGTTTTCTTTCTCCTGCGCATGTTTCCATGCATGCCCGGAGGATAATTTTTTTTCTCAAGCACCTTGTCGGGTCCGAATAACGGCTCTCCGAATTTCCTTGATATTTTGGTTCTTGGTCCTGTATATCTTGCCATTTGAATTAATAAATTATAGGTTTTATTGTCTCACCGTTTGATTATACACGCCTGCGTTTCGGGGGGCGGCAGCCATTGTGCGGCATTGGGGTTACGTCAACAATCTCGGTAACTTCAATACCGGAGGTATGAATGGTCCTTATAGCCGATTCCCTTCCTGAGCCGGGCCCCTTGACAAACACCTTTACCTTGCGCAGACCCAGGTCGTATGCCTTTTTGGCACAGTCACCCGCCGATACCTGTGCGGCATAGGGAGTATTTTTCTTCGAGCCCCGGAAGCCGTTTTTGCCGGCCGATGACCAGGAAATAACCTGACCGTTGTTGTTTGTAAGAGTAACAATTATATTGTTAAAGGAAGCATGGATGTGAGCCTGGCCCAGAGGCTCAACCTTCACTACCCGCTTTTTGGATGTTCCTGTTTTCTTAGCCATATCTGAATTTTATTTGGTCGCCATTTTCTTGTTGGCAACGGTTTTCTTTCTTCCCTTACGGGTGCGTGCATTGTTCTTTGTGCTCTGGCCGCGCACAGGCAGCCCGATACGATGGCGGATTCCGCGGTAACATCCAATATCCATCAGCCTCTTGATATTCATCTGAACGCTCGACCGCAATTCACCCTCTACCTTCAGCTTTTCATTTATGATATTTCTTATCGCGGTCAGCTGGTCGTCATCCCAGTCATTAACCTTGATGCCGGGGTCGATGCCGGCTTCATTAAGGATCTGAACGGCTGTGCTTCGGCCTATCCCGAAAATATAGGTCAGCCCGATTTCGCCCCTTTTGTTTTTTGGTAGATCTACTCCAACGATTCTTGCCATAATATTCTCCTAATAATTGTCAATAATAAATTACCCCTGTCTTTGTTTGAACTTGGGGTTTTTTTTGTTGATAACATACAGACGTCCCTTTCTCCGGACAATTTTGCATTCTGAACTTCTCTTCTTTACTGATGCCCTGACCTTCATAATTGTGATTTATTTATTTGTACCTGTAACATATTCTGCCTTTGCTGAGATCATAGGGGGACATTTCGACCTTGACCTTGTCGCCGGGCAAAATTTTTATGTAATGCATGCGCATTTTACCGGAAATATGGGCAATGATAGTATGACCGTTTTCCAGTTCAACCTTAAACATTGCATTTGATAAGGCTTCAACAATTGTACCGTCCTGTTCTATGGCCTTTTGTTTTGCCATGGTAATCCTTTGTTTTTATTGATTAGCTCCTGTTCGATATATTTAAAATCAGATAAAATATCTGCCCGGTCTTTTTCTACGACAATGGCCAGCTCATAGTGAGCTGAGGGCTTGTTGTCCCTGGTCCTGATAGTCCAGCCGTCGGCATCCTGAATAATGCTTTTGCCGCCCAGATTGATCATCGGCTCTATACAAAGGACCATCCCCTTTTTCAGCAATGCGCCCCGGCCCCGGCGGCCGTAATTGGGTACCTCCGGTTTTTCATGCAGACTCTTGCCAAGTCCGTGTCCAACCATTTCACGCACTACCGAGTACCCGGCTTTTTCGGCATGTTCCTGCACCGCGTAACCAATGTCGCCGACCCGTTTTCCTGCTACTGCCTGCTCAATTCCCACGTAGAGCGCCTCATGGGTGACAAGCAGCAAGTCTGCAACTTCGGGAGATATCTGCCCCACTGCATATGTGTAGGCAGTGTCGCCATAATAGCCTTTTATTCTGACTCCGCAATCGACCGATACGATATCTCCTTCCCTCAAAACATAGGTGGAGGGAATGCCGTGAACAACCTCGGAATTCACCGAGGTGCAGAGCGTACGCGGAAACCCTTTGTAACCCTTGAATGCCGGTACAGCGTCGTGATCACGGATAAACTCCTCCGCTGCCCGGTCAAGGTCAAGAGTGGTGATTCCAGGCTCTACGATCTTTGCAATTTCAGCCAGTGTCCTCGAAACAAGCAGGTTGCATTCCCGTATTATCTCTATCGCCTCTCCTGTTTTGTCATTCAGCATCAAAGAACGTGTTATTATATTCCCCCGCTTCTGCCTTTAATTCTGCCGGTCTTCATTAGTCCGTCATAATGCCTCATAAGCAGGTGACTTTCTATTTGCTGCAGGGTGTCAAGGACAACGCCCACCATAATAAGCAGCGACGTGCCTCCGAAAAATTGTGCAAAGGTCGAGGTAACCCCCGCTATCATGGCAAAGGCAGGCATTATGGCTACAATAGCAAGAAAAATTGATCCGGGAAGGGTTATGCGTGACATCACCGTATCCAGGAACTCTACGGTTTTCTTCCCGGGTTTGACCCCGGGGATAAATCCGCCGTTCCGTTTCATATCCTCGGCCATTTGTCCGGGATTTATGGTTACGGCAGTATAGAAGTATGTAAATAAAATAATCAGCACGGCGAAGGTAAAGTTATACCAGAATCCCGTAAAATCGGAGAAGGCCGCTGCAAAGCCTGTAAGCTCCGGTGCAAAGCCGGAAAGGGTAAGGGGAATGAACATCAGTGCCTGGGCGAAGATGATCGGCATTACCCCCGCAGCGTTTACCTTAAGAGGTATATACTGCCGGACGCCGCCGTACTGCTTATTTCCCACGATCCTTTTTGCATATTGCACGGGGATCCTTCTTGTCCCCTGCACCAGGAGTATGACACCCATGAATACAAAGAATAAAACGACCATTTCAACAATGAAAATAACGAGTCCTCCACCCGCCTGGGCCTCAAGCCTCGCAAAGAATTCGGCAAACAGGGCAAACGGAAGCCGCGCGATTATGCCGACCATGATTATAAGCGATATACCGTTGCCTATTCCCTTGTCGGTAATCCTTTCGCCAAGCCACATGACAAACATCGTTCCGGCTATCAGGATCACAACCGAAGAGATCCAGAAAAACGGTCCTGATATGATAAAGGCCGCATCGGGAAGCTGTACCTGGAGATTCCGCAGGTAAGCCGGTCCCTGGAATATCAGAATAAAAACGGTAAGGTAACGGGTTATCTGGTTGATCTTTCTTCTGCCGCTTTCTCCTTCCCTCTGCAGCCGCTGAAAATAGGGGATAGCTATGCCAAGCAGCTGGACAACGATGGAGGCAGAGATGTAGGGCATAATGCCAAGCGCAAAAATGGATGCCTGGGAAAATGCGCCTCCCGAAAACATATCAAGCAAACCGAGTATCCCGTCTGCGGTCTGCTCCTGTAATGCTGTAAGCTGAGAAGGATCTATGCCCGGCAGGGTCACGAATGACCCCAGCCTGTATATCGCCAGAATCCCGAGAGTATATAATATCCTGGCCCTGAGATCCTCAATTTTGAAAATGTTCTTTATGGTTTCAATGAATGACTTCATGTGAAATTATAGTTTTACTGCTGTGCCACCTGATTTTTCAATTGCTTCACGGGCCGATCCCGAGAAAGCATGGGCTGTTACTTCAAGCTTTGCCTCAAGCTTTCCGCCTCCGAGTATCTTAACCAGGTCGTTCCTGGATGCAAATCCGGCATTGATAAGCGTCGGTATATCAACTACTGTTACGCCGTTCTTTTCGGCCAGGCCTTGCAGCACATCCAGGTTAATGCCCTTATAGGATTTACGGTTGATATTTTTGAAACCGAATTTGGGGACCCGCCGCTGCAGGGGCATCTGTCCGCCTTCAAATCCAGCCGTCCGGCTGTATCCGGAACGGGATTTTTGACCCTTGTGACCCTTTGTAGCGGTTCCTCCCCGCCCGG
>SKQJ01000337.1 GCA_007119075.1 Bacteroidales bacterium
GCGAGCTCCGATTTGAAGTCGTTTTTTATTTCCGGGGGCATGCATAGCGAAAGGAGCATTTTCAAGGTCAACATATTTTCCGGACAGGAAAAAACTTATCAGGCCTGGTATGGTGTGCCTTCAGACATGCTGGAAGTCAACAGGCGTTATAATTATGCAGGCATCTTTACGGATGAGCAAGGCCAGACCGCATATTATGACAACGAGATCGACAACTATCAGCAGGATCATTTTCAGATGTTCTATTCCCGGGAGCTGACCCCTGACCTGAATCTTAACACGGCCCTTCATTATACAAGGGGATATGGGTATTACGAACAATACAAGCCTGACCACAGGTTAAGCAGTTATGGCCTTGAAACCTTTGAATTCGGCAATGAAATAATTTCCCGGACCGACCTGATAAGGCGAAAGATTTTGGATAACGACTTCTACGGCTTTACATATTCCCTGAACTACAGCCGGAGAAAATATGATTTGACGCTTGGCGGGGCATGGAATAATTATATCGGCGATCATTACGGACATATTATCTGGTCAGGTCACTCAGGACATATTCCAAAAAACTACCAGTGGTACTTCAATGTTGGTGATAAAAAAGACTTTAATGTGTTTGGGAAAATGGATTACAGGCTGTCGGGCAGGCTGAACCTGTACGGAGATATTCAATACAGGTCAATATATTATACGATTGACGGAATAGATGACGATTTGCGTGATATATCGCGCAATCATGATTACCATTTCCTTAATCCAAAAGCAGGTATTTTCTTCGAGCTTGATGACAGGCAGAATCTTTATTTTTCTTATGCAGTGGCGCACCGGGAACCCAGCAGGAGCAATTTTAAAGATGCGCGTCCCGGGGAGATTCCCACGCCCGAAAGACTTGACAACATCGAAACGGGATATGATCTGAGAACCAGGAATATCAGTCTCAATGCCAACATATTCTACATGAATTACAGGAATCAGCTGGTGCTTACCGGCGACATAAATGATGTTGGCAATGCAATCATGACAAATGTGCCCGAGAGCTACCGTGCCGGAGTTGAATTGATGGCCGGGGTTAAAATTTCACCACAACTGGAACTGGGATTCAATGTTGCGCTGAGTGAGAACAGGATACTCGATTTTACAGAGTATGTCGATAACTGGGATTACTGGGACGATCCAGAAAATGAGCCCCTGCAGCTTGCCAGCCATCTGGGAAATACAGAGATTGCATTTTCTCCCCCGGTAGTGGCAGGAAGTGATGTTTCATGGGCTCCGTTCAATGGTCTGCGGGTCAATCTTTCCGGCAAATATGTTGGCCGGCAGTTCATAGACAACACATCAAGCCGTGAACGGATGCTTGAGAGTTACTTTTTCAGTGACCTGCGAATGAATTATACGCTGCCGACATCAAGGTTCGGAAATATTGGGTTCAATCTGATGGCCGGGAATATTTTTGATGCGGAATACGAAACCTTTGCCTGGATTTATCGTTATAATTATCAGGGAAACGAACATTTCATGGATGGCTATTTCCCCCAGGCCGGAAGGCATTTTTTCTTTGGGATGTCAGTTAAGTTTTAGTTAGTTTTCATGGTTGCTGGTCAGTTTTAGCTGATCAAATTAGTTACAGGGTTAATTTTTAGGGTTATTGACAAATAAAGCCGGAATCTTCCGGCTTTATTTTATTTCGCCACCAGCTCAATCCCGGCCTCCTCAATGCTGCGGACAAACAGCGGGGAAGCCTCCGTATCGGTTATTATCATATCAATATCTGCAAGTTTGCAGATCCGGCTGAAACCTCTTCTTCCGAATTTTGTCGAATCGGCCAGAACGATTACTTTTTGTGCCGATTTTATCATATAATGATTGAGGGTGGCTTCCATCGCATTTGTGGTGGTCAGCCCGAATTCGGGATCAATTCCGTCAACGCCGAGAAATAGTTTGCTGCAGGAAAAATTCATTATCATGTTTTCGGCATAATGCCCTACAATAGAAGAAGAGCTTTTTCTTAACATTCCGCCCAGCTGTATAATATCTATGAGCGGATCGCGCGAAAGAATCTGGGCTACGTCAAGCGAGGCGGTTACAACCGTAAGCTGCTTTTCTGCACGGATATTCCGTGCGAGCTCAATTATGGTTGTCCCGGATGCCAGTATGATGCTGTCGCAGGGCTCGATCATGCCGGAAGCAAACCTTGCTATCCGTTGCTTCTGGGCCACCCTGATTTTTTCCTTTTCGTTGACTGGCCTGTCGTTTATATAAGGGTTATTTGGCGTTGCGCTCCCGTGGGTTCTGAAGAGCAATCCGCGTTTCTCCAGAAGCTTCAGGTCTTTTCTGATGGTCACGGCAGAGACCCGGAGCTCGCTGCTCAGATCGATCACATTCACATGACCCTTTTCACGGAGCATGTTGAGTATATATTGATGCCTCTGGGCGATGCTTGCTGTCATATATTGCAAAAATAGCGAAATAATATAAAAAATAAAAAAAGAAAATGAAATAAAAAAATTTCGTAAAGTTTCAATATATTTGTAATATTGCAAGACATTTTAATTGTGTAATTATAGAAAGCATGTAAACAGATAGTTAGAATGATGACAGATAGAAAGAATACGAAACTGATATTAAAACTTTCGCCAATAAATTTTCCAGCCAGATAATACAGGGGATATGAACAGGGAATCAATGTGGAGAAAGATCCGGGATAATAATAACAGTTCTTTTGATTTTATTGTTATAGGCGGAGGAGCATCGGGAGCAGGCATTGTCCTTGAAGCTGTAAGTCGCGGCTATAGTGCGGCCTTATTTGAAAAATCCGATTTTGTCAAATCAACTTCCAGCAAAAGCACAAAGCTTGTACATGGAGGAGTGCGTTATCTTGCGCAGGGAGATTTAGCCCTGGTAAGGGAGGCGTGTGTTGAGAGGGGTCTGCTGTTGCGGAATGCGCCTCATCTGGTCAGGAATCAATCCTTTATAATTCCCGCCTATGGCCTGTTCGATGAAATACTGTACACTGCCGGTCTGAAAATTTACGATATGATGGCCGGGAAATACAGCCTGGGCCGATCCCGGAGGATTTCCCGGAAAGAGGTCATCAGCCGGTTACCTTCTGTTTCGGAAAAAAATCTTTCTGCCGGCATTTTGTATTATGACGGACAATTTGACGATTCCCGTCTTGCGATAAATGTGCTGCAGACTGCTGCCGGCCTGGGGGCGGTCGCCCTGAACTATGCGCCGGTGGAGGATCTGACAAAGGATATAAACGGGCGGCTTGATGGTGTCAGGGTTCTGGACATCCTTACGGGAAACCGTTACGACATCAAAGGCCGGGTGATTATCAATGCCACCGGTGTATTCGCAGATGAAATTATGCAGCTCGACAATCCTGGAAAAAAATCAATTATCCGTCCCAGTCAGGGAACACACCTGGTTGTTGAGAATTCTTTTCTCCCGGGAAACGATGCTGTAATGATACCCAGAACAGATGACGGAAGAGTGCTTTTTGCCGTTCCCTGGCACGGAAAAGTTGTTCTGGGCACGACTGATACACCTATAGAACAAGGCTCTCTTGAGCCGGTGGCCCTGGAGGAGGAAATTGATTTCATACTGGCAACTGCGGCCAGATACCTTAAAAAAACTCCGCGAAGAGATGATGTCCTTAGCATTTTTGCCGGTTTGAGGCCTCTTGCAGCCGAAATTGACGGCAAAAACAGCAAAACAAAGGAAATTTCAAGGAGCCACAAAATATTCATTTCCAAATCGGGGCTCATGACAATGATAGGAGGTAAATGGACGACATTCAGGAAGATGGGCGAAGATTTGGTAACAAAGGCAGAAACGGTAAATGGCTGGAGCAGGACCCGTTCACAAACCAGAAAATTGAGGATAAGAGGATACGTGGACTCTCCTGATATGAACGATCCATTGTATGTGTATGGTTCGGATAAAGATGGCCTCATGGAACTTGTAAAAAATGGCCACAACATGGGAGATATTCTGAGCGAAAGTCTGCAGGTGATCAGAGCCCAGGTTGTCTGGGCCGTAAGGGAGGAAATGGCCGTTAATGTGGAAGATGTGCTTTCCAGGCGGACCCGTTGTCAGCTGCTGGATGCCGGTGAGAGCCTTCGCATGGCACCTGAAGTGGCAAGGATCATGGCACAGGAAACCGGGCGCGATGATCAGTGGATCAGCGAACAGGCAGCCGCCTACCGGGAGGTTACATTGAACTACATGCCAGGCTCCAGCAATGCTCCCGCAAGCCGGGACGGTGAAAGGTGATGTGTGCCGGGATCTTTTTTGAATTAAAAATAATTATATTGCCGGTATTATAAATTTATAGCTAATGGAAAAATATATTCTTGCCCTTGATCAGGGAACTACGAGCTCCAGGGCGTTGGTCTTTGACAAAAAAGGCAACATTCGTTCAGTCGCCCAGAAAGAATTCAGGCAGATATTCCCGAAACCAGGGTGGGTGGAACACGATCCGAACGAAATATGGTCCTCCCAGGTTGCAGTAGCCGCAGAAGCCATTTCAAAATTCGGCATTAACGGAAAGGCTGTTGCCGGCATCGGGATAACAAATCAGCGTGAAACAACGCTTGTCTGGGAAAGAAAGAGCGGCAGACCGGTCTATAATGCCATTGTCTGGCAGGACAGAAGGACTTCAGGGTATTGTGATGAGTTGAAGGAAAGAGGATATGCAGCGGTTATAAGAGAAAAGACCGGTCTGGTAATCGATTCTTATTTCAGCGGCACAAAAATAAAATGGATTCTTGACAATGTGGAAGGCGCCAGGGAAAAAGCCGGAAAAGGCGAACTGGCTTTTGGAACTGTCGATAGCTGGCTGATATGGAAACTGACCCAGGGCAGGACCCATATTACCGATGTTACCAACGCCAGTCGAACGATGCTGTATAACATAAATAAGCTGGAATGGGACGATGAAATGCTTGACTTGCTTGATATTCCTCGCAGCATGCTGCCCGGGGTGGGGGATTCGAGCCAGGTTTACGACCATACCGATACGACTTTTTTTGCCTCTAAAGTCCCTATAGCCGGAATAGCAGGCGACCAGCAGGCTGCCATGTTCGGGCAGATGTGCGTGGACAAGGGAATGGTAAAGAACACCTATGGGACCGGCTGTTTTATTTTAATGAATACCGGTGA
>SKQJ01000444.1 GCA_007119075.1 Bacteroidales bacterium
ATTTCATCGCCTTTCACTTCCAGCTCGTTGCCTTCGTAAAGGGTGATGAGGCGATAGTACAGGGGAAGGTTTTGGAGGCTGAGTTCAATCTCCATATCTTTTCCCGGTATCACCAGGGGGCCGAAATTGTCTTCATTCCAGGGGTAATTTCGATGGAAAGGGAATATGGTATGAATGCCTGAGTACGGGTTTCTGTTTTCATAACGGTCAACCGATATTACATTGTTCAGCGAATCCATTATTTCAATCATATCGGCGGTCATGGGAATCTCATAGAGGGACCGGTCGGGATTGTATTTCAGATCATGCAGGGAAACATCCATTTCAACGAAAAGCTCGTCATCTATCAGGGTGCCGTCTGTTCTGACAAAATATTCATATTGAATATTTTCGTTTTCAATCTCGGGCAACCCGTTAATAAATAACCTGCCTCCTGAAATCATCAATGTGTCACCCGGTATGCCTGCGCATCTTTTTACGAAGTTTTCCATTTTGTCAACGGGCCGGCTTTCCAGATCGAACTGCTCATGAATGAATTCCCTGCCATACTGGCGAATAAGGGCATAGTAGCTCTGATCGGGATGCTGTGCCACGACAGTATCCCCTTCGGGAAAATGAAAGACTATGATATCATTGTTTTTTATCCGGGTAAGTCCGGCGAGTCTCTTGTATGGCATCCTTATCCAATCAAGATACATCCGGTTTGCGAAGGGAAATGAAAAGGGTGTGTTTGGCAGTTTCGGCCCGTATGCGATCTTGCTGACAAACAGATAATCGCCGGCCAGCAAGGATTTTTCCATCGAAGATGTTGGAATAGTATATGCCTCGACAAAAAATATCCGGATGAACATGACAAGGAAAACACCAAAAACAACGGCATCAACAAATTCCCTGAGGAACTTGCTTTTTGTCAGTTTTTTGTTTTTCCAGAACCTCCAGTTTACTTTTTTTGTAACAAACAGGTCGAAAATTATCAGAACTCCCGGAAGAAGCCAGAAATTCTGCATCCAGACAGTCCACAGAACATAAAGAACAATAAAAAAGGCGGCTGTCAGATATGCGGGCCTGAGAAATCGTTTTGCCAGGTCATCCATTCGTATTATAAATCAAGCAGGTCATCCATTTTGAAAAATCCGGTTTTGTCAACGATGAATTCTGCGGCCAGTAAGGCTCCTGCGGCAAAAACGCTTCTGTCAAGGGCGCGGTGGCTCAGTTCCAGCACTTCAGTAGCTGATTCATAAGCAACAGTGTGAGTGCCCGGCACTTCTCCCTTTCTTTCTGAAGTTATCTCAAGGATGTTTCTGTCTTCAACCGGCTCATTTTTCCATCCTGTTTTACGTTCAAGATTTTGCAGAATATCACCGGCGAGCGAGAGGGCGGTGCCGCTGGGGGAGTCTTTCTTGTGAATGTGATGTATTTCCCTGATGCCGACATCGTACTCAGGAAATTTGTTCATTATGCCGGCCAGCCACTTGTTGATCCTGAACATTATATTAACCCCGATGCTGAAGTTTGATGCATAGAAAAATGTTTGTTTCTCCGACCGGCACAATTCAACGATTTCGTCAAGTCGCCCGGTCCAGCCAGTGGTGCCGCACACGACCGGAACCCTCGCGCTGAAACATGCAGCAATATTGTCGAAGGCCGTTCCCGGGGTCGAAAATTCAATTGCAACCTCTGCTTTTGCCAGACTGTCGGGCTTGAGAAGATGAAGGCTGTCTTCGTCAATTTTCAGGATCACCTTGTGACCTTTTTTAACGGCAATGGCTTCAATTTCCCTGCCCATTTTTCCGTAGCCGATAATAGCGATTTGCATAGAAGTGATTTTGTTAAAATGGTTGATCTTCTTTCCCGATGCAAGGCAGCACTGAAGAAATCCGAACCGTACGGGGAGTTACGGTACCCGGCGATAATTGATCAAAAAAAAAGCCCTCTCGTACCGTTAGCAGAGATGGCTTAGATTATTTATTCCAATGGTATTATTGTTTTACCGACTCAACCACTGCCTTGAAAGCTTCCGGATGATTCATGGCAAGATCGGCCAGTACTTTCCGGTTCAGTTCAATTCCCTTGCGGTTGACTGCCCCTATGAATTCGGAATAGGACATCCCGTGTTCCCTGGCCGCGGCATTTATCCGCTGTATCCAAAGTCCCCGGAAGGTCGATTTCTTCTTTTTACGGTCGCGGTATGCATATTGCAAACCTTTTTCCACGGCATTTTTTGCCACGGTATATACGTTCTTTCGTCTGCCAAAGTAGCCTTTGGCCTGCTTGAGCACCTTTTTCCTTCTCTGTCTTGATGCTACCGCATTAACTGATCTGGGCATTTTTTGTTTGATTATGAATGGTCAGCGGTCCGGTTTTCAGACGCTTTAATGGCTGATACACTCAGGTTAATGACTGATTTTTGTCTGTCTGCCGGTTACTTGATCGCAAGCATAAGCCTTACGTTCTTTTCGTCGGGCTTGCTGACAAGAGTAGAATAGGTCAGATTCCTTTTGCGTTTGGTCGTTTTTTTAGTAAGGATATGGCTCTTATAGGCATGCTTCCTTTTAATCTTCCCTGTTCCGGTGAGCGTAAAGCGTTTTTTTGCACCGGAATTAGTCTTCATCTTAGGCATTGAGAAATATATTTTTGTTATTAATTTTTCTTTTTTATTGTCTTTGGGGCAATGAACATTGTCATCCTCTTCCCTTCAAGTCTCGGAAGCTGTTCAACCCTGCCGTATTCTTCGAGCTCCTGGGCAAATCTGAGAAGCAATATCTCTCCTTTTTCCTTGAATAATATGGTCCTTCCCTTAAAAAATACAAATGCTTTTATTTTAGATCCCTCTGAAAGGAATTTCTTTGCATGGTTCAATTTGAAATTGAAATCATGCTCATCCGTGTTGGGCCCGAAGCGAATTTCCTTGATTATAACCTTAACGGTTTTAGCCTTTATCTCCTTTTGTTTTTTCTTCTGCTGATAAAGGAATTTTTGATAATCAATAATTTTACAGACCGGCGGATCGGCATTTGGAGAGATTTCCACCAGATCGAGCTCCATTTGATCGGCTAATTTCATCGCTTCCGATATAGGCACAACCCTGGGTTCTTCGATGTTTTCCCCCACAAGGCGAACCATCCTGGCTTTAATTTTTTCGTTGACCTTGTGTTTTGGCTCCTGTCTGAGCTGTCTTCTCGGACTTCTGGAAAATCTTTGTACTGCTATATTGCTATCCTCCTTCTTTAGTTAAACTATTTTTTTACCTGTATATATCTGAAAATTGTCTTATCTATTTCCTTTTTTACAAAGTTAGCAAATTCCTCAATACTAACCGAACCTTTATCGCCTTCACCCTGCCTTCTTACGGAAACGGTTTCGCTTTCGGCTTCCTTTTCACCCACTATAAGAAGATATGGTATGCGTTTTAATTCGTTGTCTCTTATTTTTTTGCCGATTTTTTCGCTTCTCAGATCAATCAGGCCGCGAAGATCGTAATTTTTTAGGAAATTTAAAACTTTTTCGGCATAATTATTAACTTTTTCACTGATAGGCAGTATAACAAACTGCTCCGGTGTAAGCCAGAGCGGAAATTTGCCTGCGGTATGCTCTATCAGTACTGCGACAAATCTCTCCATTGAACCAAAAGGAGCCCGGTGTATCATAACCGGACGATGCTTCTGGTTGTCGGAGCCGGTATATTCAAGATCGAACCTTTCAGGCAGGTTATAATCGACCTGGATCGTGCCAAGCTGCCATTTCCTGCCGATCGCATCTTTGACCATAAAGTCGAGCTTCGGTCCGTAAAAGGCCGCTTCGCCGTATTCTATCCTTGCGTCGAGGCCTTTTTCCTGGGTCGCTTCAATTATGGCTTTCTCGGCCTTTTCCCAGTTTTCATCGCTGCCGATGTATTTATCCCTGTCCTCCGGGTCCCTGAGTGAAATCTGAACCTGAAAATCCTGAAAATCAAGAGCTCCAAAAATAATGTAGATAATATCTATAACCTTGATAAACTCTTCCTTTAACTGATCCGGCCTGCAAAATATATGAGCGTCATCCTGGGTGAACCCCCTCACTCTTGTCAGGCCATGCAGCTCCCCGCTTTGTTCATAGCGGTAAACGGTGCCGAATTCGGCCATTCTCACCGGGAGGTCCTTGTATGACCGGGGCTTGAATTTGTAGATCTCGCAATGATGGGGACAGTTCATCGGCTTGAGAAGGAATTCCTCGCCTTCGGCCGGCGTGCTTATGGGCTGAAAGGACGATTCGCCGTATTTTGCATAATGCCCCGATGTGACATAAAGCTCTTTTTGTCCTATATGCGGTGTGATTACCTGCTCATAGCCGTATTCCCTTTGCACCTGTTTGAGGAAGTTCTCAAGCCTTTCCCTAAGCTGTGCACCCTTGGGCAGCCAAAGCGGCAAACCGGATCCCACCTTCTGCGAAAAAGTGAACAGCTCGAGTTCTTTTCCGATTTTTCTGTGGTCCCTTTCCCTGGCCTCTTCAAGCATTTTAATATGCTCTTCCAGCATTTTCTGTTTAGGAAAGCTGACCCCGTATATACGGGTAAGCTGCTTGTTTCTTTCGTTTCCCCTCCAGTAGGCGCCGGCAATATTCAGCAGCTTGAAAGACCTGATATATCCGGTATCGGGCAGGTGAGGCCCGCGGCATAGATCGGTAAAGTTGCCGTGGGTGTAAAAGGAGATGGTTCCGTCCTCAAGGTCCTCCAGTAACTCGATCTTATATTCATCGCCCTTTCTGGAAAAATACTCCAGTGCTTCCCTTTTGGGGATCTCTTTGCGGATGTAGGGCTTTTTTTGCTGTGCGAGCTCCTTCATCTTTTTCTCGATCGCGGACAGGTCGTTTTCAGAAATTGTCCTGCCCCCGAGGTCCACATCATAGTAGAATCCGGTTTCTATCGAAGGCCCTATCCCGAACTTAACACCAGGATACAGGGATTCCAGGGCCTCCGCCATAAGATGGGCCGATGAATGCCAGAATGCATGCTGTCCCTCCTCATCTTCCCATTTGTTGAATTTTATGCTGGCATCGTGTTCAATAGGCCTGGTCAGATCGTAAACCTCTCCGTTGACAGTGACCGACAGAACTTCCTTTGCGAGACTGTTGCTGAGGGATCTGGCTATTTCAAGTCCGGTGATCCCGG
>SKQJ01000056.1 GCA_007119075.1 Bacteroidales bacterium
CTTGTAATGTCAATATCGTTGGAAACTTAAAAAAATCGCCCTAAATTGGTATTTTTTGGACCTCGCCTGAAGAATTGTGAAACAATCCGAGCAAGAAAATTATCTCAAAATCTGATGAAATTGTAAAATTCTACTTAACATGAAATTACTGCTATGCTTTATTATTTCATCAATTCTGAATGCCTACGGTAATATTTTCCCACACACTGCCAATCCACCAAATTGGGCGCATGAAAACAACCCTGTTGTTAATGCGCCTCTGCCTGAAACTCAGGATAAAGTTAAAGGTAGGGTAGCTGATTCTGAGACCGGGAATCCTTTGCCCGGGATTAATATACTGATTCAGGGGACCAGGATGGGAACCCTTACCGGTCCGGATGGCTATTTTTTAATAGAAGTTCCTGGTCCGGAAACAGTTTTGCAATTTACCGGTACCGGATATATACAGCAGGTGGTTGAGATTGGAGATCAGAGAGAATTATACATAGCCATGCAGCCCGGGCTGCAATCATTAAATGAAGTGATAATGACAGGATATGGATCCCAGCGGCTGGCGACAGTTACAGGATCAATAAGCCGGATTGGAGGAGAGGAACTTCAGCGGGCCCCTGTCGTGAATTATTCGAATGTTTTATCCGGTCGGTTACCCGGACTGCTTGCATTAAGCCGGTCCGGCGAGCCTGGCAATGATGGTGCTGTTTTAAGGATAAGGGGAGAAAGCACTTTAGGGAATAATTCACCCCTTGTTATTATAGATGGAATAACCGGGCGCGACCTTCAAAGATTAAATCCTGCAGATATTGAGAGCATTACCGTGCTTAAAGATGCCTCAGCTGCAATTTATGGCGCTCAGGCTGCCAACGGGGTCATTCTTATTGCCACAAAGAGAGGGGGCGTATCTCCATTGCAGGTTTCTATAACCCATAACCAGGGATGGGGCATGCCAACCGTCATACCGGAGATGACAGATGCAGCGACATATGCAACTCTGCTGAATGAAATAAATGACCCTAAGGGTAGCTATCCAAACTACTCCTATAATGAATTACAGCGCTTTGCAGATGGATCAGACCCATGGAACTTTCCAGACACTGATTGGTTTTCCGAGGTCTATAAATCAGCAGCTCCCCAGAGAATAACAAATGCGACTCTTCAGGGTGGGTCTGAGACATTTCAGTATTTTGTTTCACTTGGATATAATTACCAGGATGCTATCTATAAAAACAGTGCGACAAATTATGAACAGGCCGGCTTCAGGGGTAACTTTGATGCCAGACTTTCCGAACATATAAAATTAAGTCTTGATCTTTCGGGCCGGCAAACAACAAGGAATTACCCCACCCTCTCAGCTTCAAGTATCCAGGAGCGTATTCTGAGCGCTAAACCAACCATGCATGCATATTGGCCAAATGGTTTCGCTGGTCCGGATCCTATTATACAGCCTTTTATGCAAAGTGGTTCTTACTGGCCGGAATACAAAAATAATCCGGTTGTTACAACAACCAATCAAACCGGCAGACATACAATTACAGACTATGTATTTGAAAATCTGATGAAACTGGAAGCTGATATACCCTGGGTAAGAGGACTTAAAGCCACAGGCAACTTTTCAGTCGACAAATCCATGCTAAACAGCAAACTGTGGCAGACACCCTGGTATCTATACACCTGGGACGGGAGTACTTATGATGAAAATAATGAACCATTGCTGATCCAGCGAAAGCTGGGTTATACTGCTCCTCAATTGAAACAGGACTTTGGAGACACTGAACGAATTACTGTGAATGCTTTACTGAATTACAATACCCGCATAAAGGATGGTCATAATCTGAACTTGCTGATGGGTACTGAAAGAATTACTGGTGAGTCGATGGACTTCTGGGCATTCAGAGGGAATTTCGATTCTGCGGCTATTGACCAGCTGTTTGCAGGAGGGGATTCCGAAAAGGATAACTCAGGGACTGCTTTACGGCATGCCAGGCTAAGCTATCTTGGCAGGATCAATTATGATTACCTTGGAAAGTACATGATCGAATTTGTCTTTAGATACGAAGGGTCTTCATTATTCCCGGCAGAGGGACGCTATGGATTTTTTCCCGGGTTGTCTGTTGGGTACCGCATATCGGACGAGGATTTCTGGAAGGACCGCCTGTCATTTATCGATTATTTTAAAATCAGATCATCCTGGGCTCAGACAGGCAATGACAGGATTGAACCCTATCAGTATATGACCGGCTTCGGGTTCAGGGATCAGACTTATATATTTGGAGGCACCGCTGAAAACAGGATTCTAAGTGAACTGCGCGCACCAAATCCCGGTGTAACATGGGAGGTTGCCAATCAGTTTAATGCCGGATTTGATGGCATGTTGCCTGGTGGCAGAATGACAATATCCGGCGATTATTTCTATAATCTGAGGACAAACATATTGTGGTGGAGAGATGCATTGATTCCGTCTACGGCAGGCTTAAGCCTGCCTAAAGAGAATATAGCTGAAGTCAGCAATCAGGGATTTGAGTTTTCCCTGGGATACAGGAACCACAGCCGGGAATTCAGGTATGATATAAATATTACCGGAGGTACCAATAGAAACCGGATTGAATTCTGGGACGAATCCCCCGGTGTTCCCGATTATCAGCAATCTACCGGCCACCCTATGAATTCAATGCTGGTTTACAATGTTATCGGGATATTTCAGTCATGGGAAGAGATTGAAAATTATCCTTCCCCTGGAGCTGCCCACCCCGGCGACTTCATCTATGAAGATGTAAATGGTGATGGCGTTATTGACGCAATGGACAGGATAAGGGAACACCGCACAGATATTCCAGCATTTACAGGTGGCCTCAATTTCAATATGAGCTGGCGGAATTTCTACGGTTCAGCATTCTTCCAGTCAGCAACCGGCGCAGTAAGAAACAATAACTATCCTTTGGGGGGAAACTGGGGTAACTACCTTGCAAGGGATGCAAAAAACCGGTGGACTGAAGAGAGACCCGGCACAACTAATCCGCGGATATGGGACGGGGACTATGGATTCTGGCGTCACTATACGAATACACACTGGCTTCAGAGCAGTAATTATTTAAGGCTGAAAACCCTTGAAATAGGATATAATTTGCCGGTTGACATATCAGGGATCAGGAGATTCACAGTTTATTTTTCAGGACAAAACCTGCTGACATTCACGGGAATTAAGGATTTTGACCCTGAAACAACTTCCTATGCTGCCTATCCTGTTAATAAGGTATACAATATCGGAGCGTCTATAAATTTCTAATAAAGATTCTATGAAGCACGGACATATTTTTAAAGCTATAGTAATTATTGTTTTTCTCATAACTGCATCATGCAATGATGATTTTCTGGAAACCAGGCCATTGGACGGGTATGCAGACCCGGCAGTCTGGGGAGATCTTTCACTGGTTGAAAATTACATAAATGAAGCTTACTCAAGAATCAGCGAGCCTTTCACTTCTGGCAGGACTTTAGGGATGATAGTAGATGAAGGCCATTATCGTTCTGGTTACCAAGGTCCACATAGTCATACCAGAAGTCTGCTGACACCCGATGACATTCCCGGCTGGAGTATGTTGACAAGATACAGATCCTGGCCGGATCTTTACGCAAGCATCCGTATTTGTAACGTTTTCTTTGGCAACCTCGACAATATTCCGGCACAAACCCCTGAGCAAGAAGTTCTCAAAAGCAGATTGACAGGTGAAGCTTACTTTCTGAGGGCAAAGTTTTATCACCACCTTACCAAGGTTTTCGGGGGTGTGCCTATAGTTGACAGGGCGTATGCACCCGGCGAGGACTTCAACATTGCACGCTCAAGCTATGAAGATTGTGTTGAGTTCATGGTAAATGATCTGGATATGGCTGCCACCCTTTTGCCATTAACACATACCGGAGCTGCTGCCGGACGTGCCACAAAAGGTGCTGCAATGGCCTTAAAAGCAAGGATACTGATGTTTGCAGCAAGCGATCTTTATAACACCGAAGTCTTTCCAGGATATCTGCATCGTGAATTAATCGGGTATACCGGAGGAAATCAACAACAGCGATGGCAAAGGGCACGGGATGCTGCAAAAGAGGTTATTGACCTGGGTGTTTATAGTTTATACAACAGGAATCCTGATCCCGTGCAAAACTATGTCGAATATTTTATATCACGTGAAACAGAGGAAGATATTTTCTGGAGATATTATACATCAGCCATATGGAACAGAAACATTATCGGCCGCACTTCAGAGTCACCAGGATGGTTTGGCGGAGGTTTTAATACACCATTAGGCGATCTTGTTGATGATATGGAGATGGCTGACGGGAGTAAGTTTGACTGGGGAAACCCGGAGCATGCTGCATTGCCATATGAAAACCGTGAGCCCCGGTTCTATGCAAATATTCTTTATGATGGTGCAACCTGGAGACCAAGGGACGCCGGACTTACACGTATAGATCCGATAGGAATTGTACAGACCGGTGGTTATGAAGAATGGGATGAGACAACGAATAGCATAATAATAGAACATGGGCTTGACAGCCCGGGATCGAAGGATATATGGCTTTCGCATGAAGCAAGTTATACCGGTTATTATCTCAGGAAATTTAGTGATCCTGCAAAACTTCACCTAAATGAATCACAGGATGGATCATACAGATGGTTACGGTACGGAGAGATTTTGCTTAATTATGCGGAAGCCTGCATTGAACTTGGCGATTTTGAAGAGGCCCGTACTTATATTAATATGGTAAGAGACAGGGCAGGCTTGCCGGGAGTCACTGAATCGGGCAATGAACTCAGAGAACGCTACAGGAAAGAGAGAAGGATTGAACTCATGTTTGAGGATCATCGCTATTTTGATGTCCGCCGATGGGTTATAGGTCCGGAAGCTTATGACAAAGAAGTCAGTGCTGTAGAAATTGTATACGAACTTCAGGAGGATAAAACTACACCAGAAATTCCCACCGTTACTGCATATAAGTTTGAGAAATGGGAATGGCATGATCGCGCATATTTTCACCCCATCTTAAGGACCGAAATGCTGAGAAACGATCTACTTGTTCAAAATCCGTATTACGAATAAATAGCGGATCACCGGGAGTTAGGATCCCTTACAAATTCTGACAGGTTTA